>CACYDF010000147.1 GCA_902773085.1 uncultured Erysipelotrichaceae bacterium | reverse complement strand
GCCTACTATTGAAAAATGGAATTTTGATGATATTGCCTTTGGTAGCAGTGTTTTTAATTCATTAAAAAATGATATAGATAACTACTTTTATATTAAAGATAATTATTCAAAAGGAGATTATTTACAAGTTAAAATATCTACAGTTAATGATGAACTAATTAGTGGAAATTATTATATTTATATTCAAGTTGTTGACCAGTTTAATAATGCAAATAATTCTTCTTACTTAGTAAGAGTAGAAGATAAAACAAAACCTAATATTTCTTCTTTATATTCATATATAGTAACAAGTAGAAGTAATCCCTATACTAGTGAAGAATTACTTAGTTATTTTGTAATTGAAGATAGAGAATCAATTAAAGAAATACTAATAAGTGAAAACACATATTTAGGAAATGAAGAAATTCCTGGAAGATATTTTTTTGAAGTAACTGCTATTGACAAAAATAATAACTCTTCTTCTAAATTAATTTATATAGAAGTTAAAGATAATAATGCTAGTCTTATTAAAAATTCTTATAGACATTTTTATTATTCATACTTAGAAATAATTGATTTAGAAGAAATAATATCAATCCTAATTTATGATGAAGTAATACCAAAAGAAGAATATACGTCAATAAAAATAGTTGAAGGAGAAGATATCTCTAAACCTCTTTTACCAGGTGATTATTTCTTTCTTGTTGAACTAGAATCATCAAGTGGAAAAACATACGAAGAAATTATTATTCATATTAGTCAAAAAGATACAAATAATTCTGCAAGGAAAATTTCTTTTTTTGACTTTTTAAAAACACTACTTAAAGAATTAAAAAACATATTTATTAATAGGAGGTAAAAAATGCACAAACTAGTTTTATTATTCTTGTTCTTACAATCTCTTTTTATTAGACATTTATTTAATAATGATTTTAGTAGAGATTATAATTTTGCATCAAACATTAATTTAGATCATGATGATTTAAAAGTATCAATTTCTAAAAACAATGATAAGTATTATTTCAAAATTGATAACAAAAGATATGGTGGAGATGAGTATATCCCTTACTCATATTCGATGCAAGGTGATTATTACAAACTTGGAAATAATTTAAGTATTGAAAATGAAATAACAAGCGAAAATATAAATAATACATATGATGTCTTTTTTATTAATTACCCAAGGAATTATTCTTTTGATGAGAGTAAATTTTCATATACTGTTACTTCACGAACCACTACTGCAAATATAAAATTAAAGCCAACAGGTGATGGTGTCGATTTAAGAAGTGAATATTATAATTTTACTTATAACTGTTATAACTATAGAAACTTTCTAAATAGAGATAGTATTACTTTGTCTTACTACAAATATGTCGAACAGTGGCAAGGAAAGGTAGTAACAAAGTCATATTCATTTGAGGAGCAAAAAGAAAAATTTGTTAGAGAAGTAGTTAATGAAATAAATAACAGCTATTTTTATAAATCAAATTCATTTTCATTTAATTTAAATAATTATCTTAATTTAAGTTCATATAAAAATGATATTAAATCTTTTTCTAGTAGAATCCCTAAGAATAACATTTATTATTGGTATCAAGGTCTAGTGCCTAGTAAAGATACTACAAAAGAAAGTATCTATGTCGATTATGCATTTGAATCATATGATAATGCTTATGATGTCATCCTTGATAAATATATTGATATTCTTTTTGATGAGAATAATTCCCATACATCTGAAAGTGCATATTCAGTTAATGGGTTTTTAGATGAACTAATATACTGCAATGAAAAATATTCAAATATAAAAATATATTCTGGATATTTATCAAAAGATACATATTCTAAAAATGATTTCTATTTATTAAGAATACCAGGTACTTATGATAAACCTGTTGCTATATTAAAAGAATGGATTCCAAATGGATATACTATTGAAACATATTTAAAAGAAATACTTAGATTTTATATCATTGATAATCAAGTCATTCGAAAATGTACTTATTCTACTCCGATAAGTGAACGAGCATCTGAATATGAAAATAATTCTGTTTATGATAAAGATACTATCTTTATTGATTCATTAGATATTGAAGATATTAAAAAAGATATTAATTGTGAAATTAATTTTACCTGGCTTTCAATCACTCATAAAGTAGTTAATGCAAATGGTACATATAAAGTTTCTACAACTAATTATAAAAATGAAACAGATATTTCTTTTGATGACTATGGATATTACAAAGTTGTTGAAAATACTTTTCAAAAGACTAATACTTTAAATGATATTATTATCAAAGATAATAAAAGAAGCAGTCTTTGTATTAAAAGTGAAAGTTCTCTTTTATCTGATGATTTATTTAATAAAGAAACTAATCAAGTTTTTTTAACAAATAAAACAAATAGTGATATTCCTCTTTCTTTCCCATATTATGATTCAAGTTTAATTTCAATTAAACATAATGGAAAAGAAACTGAATTGTTTAATTATATTAATTACAATCTTACTAGCAATGATTCATTTATTTCCTTCCCTAAATATACAATTACTGAAGAAGGAAAATATGTTATATCAATCAGCAATAGATGGGGATTAACTAGTACATTCAAAATAAATATTTCTAATTCAAAAACTAATGTTGATATTAAAGCTACTAATGAATTCTTTTCACTTGAGATTAATACACCCGATGGGGGATTAAATAATGTTGTATCGTTTATGATTCAAAGAACTTTTTATAAGAAAGAAGAATCACTTGTCCAATATGAACAAATAAGTAGTTCTACTCCATATATCTATGAAGATATAAATGAAAAAAGCAACTATATAAATTTTAGTAAATCAAAAGAAGAATATTTTATTTACAATGTCTTTACTTTTTATCCAAGAGAAAATGAATATCAAATAATAAAAATATATTTAAAAGATAGCTATGGAAATATTATTGATTCAATTTATAAATGGAACTTTGTCCCTACTTTAGAAAAAGAAAGTAGCGAAGAAATTGAAGTTTCCCTTGATTCTACTAATGTCGAAATAGGATCTACAATTAGTTATTTACCTTTTTACAAAAACACAAAGAAAGAAATTAGCAGCAGTGATTATGAAGTTGAAATCATTAATGGAAAAGAAAATATTGAAATAGATAATGAATTAAAAGTTATTAAAGGTATTAAAATCGGGGAAAGTAAAATAGCTTTTTCTTTTTATCTAGATAATGACATACCAATTAAAAAAGAATATAAAATTAATGTTACAAATAAAAATCAGAATAGCAAAAATACTAGTAACAAAAATAGTTCTCTTTTATTTATTATTATTCCTACTAGTGTAATAGTTATAGTTTCTTTTGTATTTGCTTTTAAATATTTAAACAAAAGAAAAAGTACACCAAAACTTAATAAAAATGAATAAGTTATATTTATTTCTTTCTATTATTCAAATAAATTCTATTTTTGTTAACAAAAATACTTCTTCAAAAGAATGTGAAAAAATATCTTTGGTTAAAGAAGAAAAGCAAATAGAAAATGAAGCATTATTCTACTATAAAGTTAAACCAGTTATATATAAAGATAGTATCCTTTATAGTGCTTACTATGTACTAGGTAATGATATGTATTTTTCTCCTATAACTGATGAATCAATTAGTATTGAACATAATGTTACTGAGCAGTACATCAAAGTGACTTGTTTAAAACCATTTGATAAAAGAATAATCATTAAGCTTTTTTCTGCACATAGAAATTATGTATATTCAATGATTGTCCTTGATTACAAACAAAAGTTCACGCTTAGTAATGCCTATTTAATGATTAATGATGATGCGACAAACTTTTACATTAAACCAAATTTAAGTGTAGGTATTGGTTCTAAAAAGATTAATTCTGAAATCAAATATAACGATATTAAATATGAACAAGATTTTATTACTAATACTAAAAACAGGATGAAAGAAAAAGCAGAAGAGAAGATTTCTCTTCTTGCCGATAGAAATGATATTTCGTTTGAACATACTTTTATTGGATTTGATAATAACTTTTTAGTAACTATGTTTTCTTCATCAACAGAAAGAGTTTTTTCTTTCTTTGAAGATATTGTTAGTTATTCATATTTTGATTTTGATAAAAGCAAACTAATAACTAATGAAATTATCTATGGAGTATATGATTTACTAAAATATGATTTTTATTATCAAAACCAAGTGTTATTTAATATTTCTTACTCTATTGATAATCAAAACTTTAAAGGGAGTTTTTCTTTGTGAACAAGAAAAGTAATATATTATTTTTATTTCTTGTCTCTCTAATAATTGTTCTTGTTTTCTTTTTTGGTTTATTTGTTTCTTATTTTCAAAATCAAGATACAGAATACATAAATAATGATTTAGAAAGAATTAAAGAGATAATAATTGATAATCCAACTTTTGAATTCTAATTTAAATATTCTTATTGATATATAATATTTATGTATGAGTAAAGAAATAAAATTATTAACTCAGTATTCTTTTGATAAATTATCATCCTTTTATTTTATTTTCTCTGATGCTACGAGATTAAAGATAATTTATTTGCTAATTAAAAAAGATTTATGTGTTAATGATATTAGTAAGATTATGGGGGTTTCTAATTCTCTAATATCTCACCAATTAAATATTTTAAAAAGTCGAGATATCATCACTTTTAAAAGAAGTGGTAAGAATAGAATCTATTCTTTAACTGATACTCACATCAAAGAAATATTTGAAATTGGTATTGAACATATTTCTGAACAAGATCCAAAGATTAGACAAGACTTGATTAATCTTGATTCAAATATTTAGGTTTATATTTATATATCAATAAAGCATTTAATATAGCTATAACCATAGTTCCTGTATCAGCAATGGCTGAAAAGACTAAGGCTAAAGAAGAAATAATATTTAGTGAAATAAGTAAGAAAATAAGAAGTTTTAATGTTAATGATAATAATATCCCAAAATATATTTTATAAATAATATATTTTGATAATCTCTTTATTTCATATACTTTTTCAAGAGAATCATCACAGATAATTACATCAGATGATTCTAAAGCAATATCAGAACCTATTTGGCCCATTGATATACCAACATCAGCTGAAAGAAGAGATGGAGAATCATTTATTCCATCACCAACATATACTATTGGTTTATTCTCTTTTATAATACGAACTTTTTCATCAGGTAGAACTTGTGAATAGTATTTTTCAACTTGAAGTTTATCAGCAACTTCTTTAACAACCAATTCATTATCACCAGAAATAATTAATAGTTTTTCTAGTTTTTCTTTATCTAAGAAAGAAAGAAGAGAAAACGCACTTTCTTTTATTTCATCTGAAATAGTAAATTCTTCAATTACTTTTCTTTCATTAGCAAGATATATCTTCTTTCCTGTTTCATCTTCTTTATCAAGTTTAATATTTTTAGATAATAAAAACTCTTTACTACCTAAGTAGTACTTTTTATTTTTGATAATTCCTTCAACTCCGTGTCCAGGATGATTTTTAAAACTAGAAACATCATATCTTGTTTCTTCTTCTTTACATATCGCTTTAGCAATTGGATGATTAATCTTACTTTCTAATGATGAAGCTATAATTAGGTTTTCTTTTGAAATCAAATCTTTATTAATTAATTTAAATTCACCTTTAGTTAATGTCCCTGTTTTATCAAAAGCAAATGTTTTAGTCTTATTTAAAGATTCGATACTTGATGCATTTTTAATAATTATTCCAAGCCTACTTGCTTTTCCTATTCCAACATAGAAAGATAATGGAATTGAAATAATTAGTGAACATGGACAACCAATTAATAGAATTGATATTGCTTTTATTAAACTAGTATATCCTCCTTTTTCACCAAGCCAAGTAAAACCACTTAATGAATAAGAAATAAGAAAATATGTAATAGATAT
>CACYDF010000146.1 GCA_902773085.1 uncultured Erysipelotrichaceae bacterium | reverse complement strand
TTCGGATAAAGTATCTACTAGATTCATTCTCTCAAAATATTCATCCTCATTTCCAAGGATAAAAGAATTTATTTCTGGGGCTGATTTTATCTTAATGGATGTTGGAGTTTCCTCTCCCCAATTTGATGATCCAAGTAGGGGATTCTCATATAGATATGATTCAACTTTAGATATGAGGATGAATAAGACTCAATCCTTTACTGCTAAAGACATAATTAATAACTACTCAGAAGAAGCACTTATGCGTGTATTCAAAGAACTTGGTGGAGTAAAAGTATGTTCTCCTGTTGTTAAATCAATTATTCAACAACGCGAAAAAAAAGAAATACTTACCACTGGTGAATTAGTTGATATTATTAAGTCTTCTCTCCCTAAATCAGTACTAAGAAAAGAAGGTCATCCAGCAAAACAATTCTTTCTTGGATTACGTTACGAAGTAAATGATGAGCTAAATGAACTTCAAAAAGGAGTAGAAAACTCCATTAAATTCCTTAATAAAGGTGGAGTCCTAATTGTTATAAGTTTCAACTATAAAGAAGACCAGTTAGTTAAAAACATATTTAAGAAATATGCAACTAAAAAGAGAGTTGATAAATACTCTAAAGAACTAGAATCCGATGGATATATAAATCTAACAGAAAAACCAATTTATCCATCAAAAGAAGAAATTGAAAAGAATAACAGGTCGAAAAGTGCAATATTACGAGCTATTCAAAGGAGGTAACATATATGAAAGACAGAATAGAAAGAACCAATTGTAAAAAGGCAAATCACATCTTTAGATTTTTCATTATTATTGCCTCAAGTATTTGTACGGCAATATCACTTGCCTTTACAATTTCAATTATCAGCATCTCATCTAATACTTCTAATATTAGAGCTGAAATTGAAAATGTTAAAACAGAGATAAATAGATTAGAAGGTGATAATTCTGATCCAAATCTATCTCAATTCAAGTATTGATAATTAATTCCTTACTCCTTTCAAAAAAAGCTGCTAGTCATAGCAGCTTTTTTAATAATATCAAATAATATATGAATTCAATTATAAAGATCTAGTACTAGATTTACTTCTAATATCTTTAAGAACTTTTTTGAAGAAATCATTTTTGGAAATAGTAGAAGTTTCCTGTTTACCATGAATTCTAAATGTTATTGTATTATTTTCTAATTCGTTATTACCAATAACAATTGTATATGAAGCTTTATATATCTTTTGAGCTTCTCTAATCTTGTATGATATTTTCTCATTTCTTTCATCAATTTCTGATCTAACATTATTCTTTAGTAAAGTATTATTAATTAACCTAACGTACTTCATCAACTCAGCATTATCAGTATTTACTGGAAGAATTCTAACTTGATTTGGGGCAAGCCAAGTAGGGAATGAACCTTTGCTTTCCTCAGTTAATAAAGCAATGAATCTTTCAAATGAACCAAAAATTGCTCTATGAATCATAACTGGTTCTTTCTTTTCATTATTAGAATCAACATAAGTAATACTAAATCTATGTGGAAGCTGCATATCTAGCTGAATTGTTCCACATTGCCACACTCTATTTAGTGAATCTTTGAGTTTAAAATCAATTTTAGGGCCATAAAATGCTCCATCACCAGGATTTATTTCATAAGGAATCTTACTTGCCTTAATACATCTTAGTAAAGCATCTTCAGCTTTATTCCATGTTTCAATTTTACCAACAAATTCTTCAGGTCTTGTTGAAAGTTCAATGTGATATTCTAGACCAAATTGTTTATATATTTGATCAAAGAGTTTTAATAACTTTTTAATCTCTGCTTCAACTCCATCAAATGGGAGGAAGATATGAGCATCATCTTGAACAAACTCTCTAACTCTTAATAAACCATTTAATGCTCCACTAGCCTCATATCTATGAACTAAACCAAATTCAGCAAGACGTAAAGGTAAGTCTTTATATGAATGCAAAAAGTTTGAGTAACACAAAATTGCACCAGGGCAATTCATAGGTTTAATAGCAAATGAACGGTCTTCAATCTTTGTAGTATACATATTCTTTTTATATTCTTTCCAGTGACCACTTACCTCCCATAATTCTCTAGAAAGAATTTGAGGAGTGGTAACAAAAGAGTAGCCGTTCTTAGTTAACTTTTCCCATAAAAAGTTTTCAAGTTCGTGTTTAATTATCATTCCATTAGGAAGCCAAAAAGGCATTCCTGGTCCATATTCAGAAAGCATAAATAAATCCATATCTCGACCAATCTTTTTATGATCAGCTTCTTTCCTTTCTTCAAGAATTTTTAAATAATTATCCAAATCTTCTTTTGAAAAAAATGAAGTACCATAAATTCTGGTCAAAGAGTCATTATTTTTATCACCCTTAAAGTAAGATGAAGAAGTTGCTAATAGTTTAAAAGCCTTAATTTGAGAAGTAGATTTAACATGAGGGCCCAAACATAAATCAACGAAATCACCTTGTCTATATGCAGATAAATTTGCATTTCTATCATTTAATTCATCTATATGAATTAGTTTATATTTTTGATTTTTAAACACTTCTTTAGCTTCTTTATATGAAAGATTTTCTCTTTTAATCACTTCATTTTTAGAGATAATCTTACTCATTTCTTTTTCAATATTTGCAAAATCATTTTCGCTAAATGGTTCTTTAAATGCAACGTCGTAATAAAATCCTTCTTCTGTTGCTGGACCATATGCAAACATTACACCTGGATATAAATGTGAAATTGCTTCAGCCATCAAATGTGCACATGAGTGATTTAAGACATGTAATGCTTCTTTTGACTTTTGAGTAATTACTTCAAAGGTGGATTCAGGAGGAACCTTCTCATTTAAATCAAAAAGTTCTCCATTAACTTTTGCACATAAAGCACTATTAGCTAATGATATAGAAATAGTTTTTGCAATCTCGTATGCAGTTAATCCATCTGCAACTTCTTTTTTTGATTTATCTGGTAAATAGATATTCATATTTTTTTCTCCTTTATTTCATTGACAAAGCTAATACACCTGCTGAGATTAAACCAGCATCCTGATTAAACTTTGATTTAACTAATTTTATCTTTTTTAGATTCCATTTTTCAATTTTTTCATTAGCCTTAATTTCAAGATCTTTTAAAAAGAATTTTGAACTCTTCATTACTCCTCCACTAAGGGCATATCTA
The DNA here is from genome assembly GCA_902773085.1 of uncultured Erysipelotrichaceae bacterium. Taxonomy (GTDB): domain Bacteria; phylum Bacillota_I; class Bacilli_A; order RFN20; family CAG-288; genus Enterosoma. The sequence goes on along the minus strand of CACYDF010000146.1, from coordinate 1,460 downwards.
TCAACATTGTAGAGTAATTGCATGTTAGCAAACATCATCGAGGCTAAATTTATCCATTCACTAAGTACTTTTAGTGCATTTTTATCATTTTTTTCAACTAACGAGAAAAATTCTTGTGCATTTTTAATCTTTAAACCATTGATTTTAGATAACGAAACAATACCACCACCTGAAATAAAGTGTTCAAGCTCATCTTCTTTTCCTTTATATTGAATTAATGTTCTGCCATATTCAAACGGTGTTTCAACAAGTTTTCCATTTAATACTAGACCTGCTCCAATACCAGTTGATATTGTGACAAATATAGAATTTGATACATCCTTATTTGTTCCAATAGATGCTTCAGCAAGGGCAGTTGCATTAGCATCATTTGCAATTCTTATTTTAGCGAATGGGAAATCTTTCTTTAGTTTGGAATAAAAATCAAACGATTTTTCAATACCAATATTAGCACATCTACCAACCTGATTATTAGTAACTACACCGCAAATTGATACTCCAATATAGTGTACTTCATTATTTACTTCTTTACTGATTGAAATAAGTAATTCTTTAATATTCTTATATAAAAGAGTTGGATTATCAGTAATACTTTTAATTACTTCCATTTTAACAATATTAAGATTATTATCTAAAACTGCAACTCTTAAATTAGTTCCACCACAGTCAATTGCAAAAAAATATTTATTATCCATAAACAAACCTATTCATCGTCATCAAGTTCATAACTTCTAAAATCTCTATTAAAAGTTATGACTTTCAAGAAATTAGTCTTACCTGCACCAACTGGAGTGCCACCAGTAATAATAATTTTAGATCCGTTTTTAATATCATAATCAGTTGCAATCTTAATTGCTAAGACTTCCATTTCTTCAATAAATTGTGGAACTTTTTTTACATGATAAGGGTAATTTCCATAGAAGAACATTGACTTTGAGAGAGAATCCATATCGCTTGATACAACAAAAGTTGGACATATAGGTCTAGTTTTTGAAATCCTTATTGCTGTACTTCCACTAATAGAGAAACAGACAATTAATTTTGCATTAACAATTGTTGCAGTTTCACTTACTGACATTGCAATAGCATCTGAAACAGTTTTGTTTGAAGTGTTAAATGCATCTCTAAATGAAGATATATAATCAAAATGAGATTCAATTACTTTGGCTATTTTAGTTTGCATCTGGACAGCTTGAACTGGATATAAGCCACTTGCACTTTCACCAGAAAGCATAACTGAGTCACTTCCTTCGTCAATTGCCCAAGCAACATCACTAACTTCAGCTCTAGTCGGAATTGGATTTCTAACCATTGAATCAAGCATTTGTGTTGCAGTGATAACAGGCTTACCATACTTTCGGCAAGTCTTGATAATATATCTTTGATAAATTGGTACATCTTCAGCAGGTATCTCAATTCCTAAATCACCTCTTGCAACCATTATTCCATCACTTGCCTTA
>CACYDF010000145.1 GCA_902773085.1 uncultured Erysipelotrichaceae bacterium | reverse complement strand
AAGAGGTGTTAAAATGAAACTAAAGGAATTACGTGAAAAAGAAAATTATACTCAAACATATTTAGCAAATAAACTTGGTGTAACTTCCCAAACAATTTTAAATTGGGAAAACGAAATATATGAACCCAATATCAAACAACTTATTTTTCTTGCTGACTTATTTAATGTTTCTATTGATTACCTTGTAGAAAGAAAAAGTAATACAACAATTATTAATGAATGTATTAAAGAAGTTGAAAAGATAGAAAAAGAAGATTTCATTCATTTTATAAAACAAAAACTTACTGAACTAAGAAAGGAAGAACTTGAAAAGTAATACTATTTATTAAAAGCAGATTTAACCTTTTTAATTATTTCTTTTGCTAATTCAATATCAATCTTATTATTTATTGCAACTTGAATCATATCATCATCAGTTATATTTTTTCCCTTTCCGTTTACTGATGTCATATGTTCTAAATAATATGTTTTATTTGTTGTAATATCATAAGCAGGAGAAAGAACATATTTCTTTTTTTCTTCATCATAAAGAAAAGAAAAGTTTTTTGCATGATCATCTTGATTATCAATTAGTACATTAAATACCATTCTACGATAAATCTCTATCACATCTTCTTCATCACTAGTAATCACTCTAGTTAGTTTAACTAGAGTATTATAGTCAACTGATGGAAGTTGAAAATCACATTCAAGAAGACCTGCTGCAGAAATCACGTGTATCTTCTTTCCTTTATTTCGATCAAACCTTTTGATTAAAAAATATTTATTACCACTATTAGTTGTTACTATTTTTATTTCTGGAATATTAATACCTGCTTCTTTTGCTTTTGACATACAATCATATTCAATTTTAGCAATGTTCTTAGAGTCATATTTAGATGAAAACTTTACAATATAATCTTCTCCATCATATTTAATAAGTGACTTAGGTCTACTCCCTCCAACATATGCACCAAAAGAATATAGAGAATCAATATCATTTACTTCTTTATTATTAAGAAGTAAATCACATTCTTCTTGAATCATATCAAAATCAATATTTGTTCTATCAATATCTATACCTAAATCAGGAATATATTCTAAGGCTCCCATTCCTAAACTTCCAATATATGAAAGTCTATCTAAGCAATCTAAAGATTTAATATTTAATCCTTTAGATTTTAAATATCTATCTAGAAGAATATATCCATATGAATCAGGTAATGAATCTGCAAATACTCCAAATAAACCATCAAAATATTGACTATTACTTTCAAATAATTGTTTGGATAAAGGTAGTTTAAGTGGATTAATTGAAAATCCATTTTCTAGCCATTTATCATCATATTGAAAAACACTATTATTATTATTTAAAGATATTGTCCCTACTTTTCTTTTTGAAATAAATACTTCAAGTGTTTTAATCATTAGTTACCTCTTCAATAGATTATATATTTAAATCATCATTATTCAATGTTTTGTCTATCAATGGTTTATATAATTCACTGTTTTCTATTTTTGTTATAGTTGTAATTTTATTTCCAGCATCTTTACTAGATGCACCACAATGATAAATTGATTCAGAACTAGTATTATAATCTAGAACAATATATCTATCATGAAATCTATTATTGTTTTTCTTTATTATTAAATTAAACCCTGTATCACTTTTAAAATCATTAATAAAAGAAATATTTAAATTATTTCTTCCTTTATTATCAGTAAATATAATTATTTCTATATTGGGATTACAACATTTTAATAACTGTAATGTTTTAATATCAATATAATCATCAATTACAAATACTGAATACTTAGCAAGTTTATATATTGATTGATATGCAATATCTGCTTCTATTTTTTCCCCATTTAAAATTAAATAATGCTTATGTGTTGATGGATCTATGAAATTATCCATTACAATTTTTAGTTTATCTTCTATTGCTTCTATTTGTTGGTCGTGTTCTTTTACTAAATGTAGAATCTTTGATACTACAGCCAATGGTTGATTTTCAACAATATAGTCTTTCATTTTTTTGAAAGTTTTTATTAAGGATATACTCTGGCTTGTTGCTAGTTCTCCTTTCAAAACTGTCATAAGCATATATATCCCTTGTTCAGTAAATGCATAAGGAAGATATCTTCTACCCCCTTCATTAGAATGTTCCCAACTTCGTGAGGTGAAATTTTTGCACCTCACAATATTTTGGATTTCTTCTTTTGTTAATTTAAATCTAAATTCATCAGGAAACTTATCAATATTATTCTTTACCTGCCTATTAAAATTCTAAGTTTCATATCCATATATATGAGCTAGTTCAAAATCTAGCATAACTTTTTCGCCACGTACAATGTAGATCATTGATTCGATTATTTCGCTATTTAATTCAGGTACTATTGTTTCAGTATTTTGCATTTATCTTTTTACCTTAAAATTTTTTTTATTCATATTAATACTCCTTCAAATATTATTTTTCTAACAATCAAAAAGGATTTTTATAATCATATGTCGACATTAAAGAAATTTCTTCTTTTTCACCTTCTTTAATCTTATCTACCGTATCACCTTTGGAAAACAAATATATTGTCTCTTTAATGCCTTTATATTTTTCTTCAGATAATAAACAACATTCCCTTTTTTAGTTTTTATAGTAATAGATCCATAAGACTTTATTACAAAATTGACTAAACTAGAAATATTATTTTTAAAATTTGAAATATCAATTACAAACATAATAGATTCCTCCTATGTTTATTTTAGTAATAAAATTACTAAATTCAAAAAAAGTCATCCAATTTGGATGACTTATTTTTTTCAATCTATAACTTATTAATCAGCAACAAAGGGTAAAAGTGCCATATATCTTGCATTCTTAATTGCTCGAGCAAGCATTCTTTGATACTTAGCACTTGTTCCCATTATACGTCTAGGAGTAATCTTACCAGTTGGTGAGATATACTTTCTTAAAAGTTCAATATCTTTATAATCAATATGTTTAATATGATTCTTTGTAAAATAACAAACTTTCTTTTTTGGTTTTATTCTTCTATACATAATTTATTTTCTCCTTTAAAATGGTAATTCATCATCAGAAGTATCAATTCCTTCGTGAGATACTTCTTCTTCTGATGGAAGTGGGAAGTCTTCACCTTCTCCATTAGCATTTTTCTTTTCTAAGAATTGAACATTCTCAGCAATAATCTCAACAATCGAATGTTTACCACCATTTTTATCTTCATAAGATCTTTGGTTGATTCTACCATCAATTCCTACCAAAGTTCCTTTTGGACAATACTTGGCAACATTTTCTGCTGTTTTTGACCAGCAAGTACAAGGAATAAAACTAGTTGTTTTATCTCCTCCTGTCTTTGTTGGATTATCAATTGCAACTGTGAAAGAAGTTACTGATGTTCCACTTGTTGTTCTTTTTAATTCTGGATCTCTTACAATCCTTCCAACTAATACTGTTCTGTTTAGCCCTGCCATATGTTTTCTCCTTTTCTAGTTAGCAGTTATTAGAAAACGAATAACTTTGGAGTCTAAACGTACAATCCTAGTAAATTCTTGACAAGCAATAGGTTCACTTTGAAAGTTCACAACAACATAGTAACCCTTCTTTTGCTTTTTGATTTCATAGGCTAGGTCTCTAATTCCCCATTCATTGATACCAGTAATTTTGGCACCATTGTCAGTAAGAATCTTTTGAAGAGAGCCTGATTCAACCTTTAAATCATTTTCTTCAAGATTAGGCATGAGAATGTACATGAGTTCATAGTTTTTCATTTTATACCTCCTTATGGTCTTCTGGCTAACTATTTTTTCAAGCTAGCAAAGAAGTATATATTCTCAACCAACTATTATAATTTTTAACCAGTGATAAGTAAAGCACAAAATTTTCTAATAATTTGCCTTCACTTATTATTTGCTAAATAATAAAAATTTTTTTAGTTTTTTTACTTCCAAAATTTTTTTAAATCAAATATTCACTAGGCAAGCAAACTATCCATCTAGATTTTGTATAATATTATGTGTAGATGAAATTAAATGTAAAACCTTTTATTCCAGATGATGAATACTTTAATGAAGCCATGATAACTGACTTCTATGAATTTAGTATGGCTAATTGTCTTTTTCTTCAAGGATACAAAGATAAGGTGCTTGTCTTTGATATGTTCCATAGAAAGAATCCAGATAATCTTGGTTACTCAATTTCTTGTGGTCAAAAAAGATTAACTAAATTTTTATTAAACTATCATTTTACAGATACTGATTTAGCCTACTTAAAAACAAAAGGAATGAGTGATCAATTTCTTTCATACTTAAAAACATACAAATGGAAAGGGAGTATGCATGCTTTAAAAGAAGGAACTATTTCATATCCTCAAGTTCCTATTATTAGAATTGAATGTGATGTAGTAGGTGCAATACTAATAGAAACATATTTATTACAGACAATAAATTTCCATTCTTTAATTGCTACAAAGGCAACTAGAATTTCTGGTTTATATTCTCACCATAAAAGAAATGTTCTAGAATTTGGTGCAAGAAGAGCACAAGGAGCAAGTGCATCTCTTGATGGTGCATATGCATCTATTATTGGTGGATGTAATGGAACTAGTAACTGTCTAGCTGAAATGAAATATGGTAAAGATGTTTTTGCAACAGGAACAATTGCCCATTCATTTATAGAATTCTTTCCAAGCGAAATGGATGCTTTTAGAGCATATGCTGAAATATATCCTGATAATGTTTCTTTACTACTTGATACATATAATGTTTTTGAATCTGGTCTTCCTAATTTAATAAAGCTTGATAATGAACTTATTCAAAAATATCCTAATGACCCAAGTAAAAGAGTTAAAAGTGCAAGAATTGATTCTGGTGATTTATCTCGAACATATAAAAGACTTCGTGAAGCACTTGATAAAGAAGGAAAAAGCTACATCACACTAGTTGCTTCTAATTCACTTGATGAAAAGAAAATGCAAGATATGGAAATATACGAAAAAGCTAAATACGATAGTTATGGAGTTGGTGAAAATCTTATAACTAGTGCAACTGATCCTTTCTTTGGTGGAGTATATAAACTTGTTGCAGTAAAAGAAGGAAACAAATATATTCCTAAAATGAAATGTTCAGAATCTAAAAGTAAAGCAATTATTCCAGGAAAGTTAATGGCATATAGAATCTATGACAAAGATGATTTAGCTCAGTGTGATTTAATTGCACTTGATGAAGAAATAATTAAACCTGGAAAAGAGATAGAAGTAGTTGATCTAAATCCTGACTCTTTTAAGAAAACAAGAAAGATTACACCTATTAGAATTGAAAAACTTCTTGTTCCTTATATTATTGATGGGAAAAAAGTAATTGATTTGCCATCAGTAAATGAAGTAAAAAATTATGTTAAAGAACAAATTGAAAATCATATTTGGGAATCAGAACTTAGAAGTGAATTTCCTCATACACACTATGTGGATTTAACTTTAAAAGTTCATAAAGTTAGAGAAGAACTATATAAGAAACTACATGGGGGCAAAATATAATGGTCCTTTTCTTTTTTGGTTCTTTTAATCCTATTAGTATTGCTCATCTAAAACTCGCTAAATATTCACTTGATTTACTTAAATATGAAAAAGTAGTTTTTATTCCTTGCCCTAATCAGTATATCATTGACACTAATAGAGAAGTCTTTCAATCAAAGATAAGACTAGAATTACTAAATCTAGTTAAAGAAAATAACCCTTGGATGGAAATAAGTGGTATCGAGATTAATTCAAACAAATCAATTAGAACATATGATTCATTACTTAAATTAAACCAAACTGGATATAATGGAAAATTACTTTTAGGATCTGATAATGTTATTCAACTTGAAAAAGTGTGGAAAAATGTTGATAAAATTTGTAAAGAATTTGGAATAGTATGTTTAGAAAGAAATAATATGGATATTAGTGAATATATAAAAAAAGATAAATACCTTTCTACTTTATCTAATTATATTGAAGTAATTAAAGGGCCAAAAGAATTACAAAACGTTTCTTCAACTGAAATTAGAAAACTAATAAAAGAAAAAAATTATTCAAAGCTTAAACTGCTTGTCCCCGATGAAGTATATAATTATTTTAGGAGTAAACATGAATAAGAATATATCTATTACTGCTTGCTTAAATAAAGTTAAAATTGGAGATATTGAATCAAATTATCGTTCAATAATAAAACTGATAAAAGATAATAAAAAATCTGAGTTACTTGTTTTCCCTTTATTATCTTTAAGTGGTTATTCATGTGGAGAATTATTTAATCAAAAAGAATATCTAGATCAGATTAAAAAGTACTTATTAAAAATAGTAAAAGAAGTTTCTAATACTGTTACTCTTTCCATTCCTTTGGAATATTTAGAAAGAAAATATATCTGTAATATTGTAATAAGTAACAAAAAGGTTTTAGGAGTAGTTCCTAAGATTTGTTTAAATAATTATGAAAGAAATTTTTTTAGTGGTGGAAAAGAAATAATAAACAAAAAGATAAAACTAGATAGTGATGTAGATTTTAGTTATGACCTAAATTTTATTGAAAATAAATCGAAAGTTAGTTTTAGTTTCAACACTTTAAATAGTGATATTCTTTTAGTCCCTGCTTGTGATAAAACTACATTAAAATCAAATGATAATATCGATAAGATATATAAAGAAGTTAGTAAATATTCTAGTGTTGTTTATCTAAACTCTTCTAATGATACATCTACAAACTTTGTTATAGTACCAAGAGTTGCTATCTACGAAAATACGCCTTTAGTTGTGTCAAAGTTATTTGATAACTGCGAAGTTAGTCACCAATTAAACTTAAAAATAGATAGTACAAAAAACGAGAAAGAAGCCTTACCTTTAGATAACATTGTTAATAAATTAAGTAAATTAGAAAACTGTAAATTAGATATTACAAAAAGTAAGTTCCCTTTTATAGAAGAATATAAATCTAAATTATTAGATATTATTCCTTTACAAGCTAGAACTATTATTACTCGTGCAAGGAATACAAATATCTATAATATGGTAATAGGTGTCAGTGGAGGACTTGATTCTACTCTTGCACTTTTAGCTTTATATGAAGCAAGAAAGATTGAAAAGAAGATAAAGATATATGGTTTTACTCTTCCCTGTAAAGGAAACACTTCAACTATTACAAAGTCAAATGCACTGGAATTATTAACACTACTTAAATGTGATTATATTGAGGAAATTGATATTTCTAAACAAGTTAATCAACATCTAGAAGATATTAAACATAATAAAGAAGATGTTGTATATGAAAATGTCCAAGCAAGAGTAAGAACCTTAATATTAATGAGTATTGCAAATAGAAATCAAGGCATGGTTATTGGAACTGGTGATTTATCTGAATCGGCTCTTGGCTGGTGCACATATAATGGTGATCACATGGCTATGTATAATATCAATTCAACCATTCCTAAAACTCTAATTAAAAAAGTTGTTGAAGAATATTCTCTTACATCTAATAAGGAAATTCAAAAAGTTTTACATTCAATAGTTAATACTCCTATCTCACCTGAGCTTAGAAAATCTGATGATGGTAAAGTTAGTCAAAAAACAGAAGAACAAATTGGTAAATATGAAATTAATGATTTTATTCTTTACTACTCTTTAAAATACAAAGTTGATTTAAATACTATGTATAACTTAATACATAAATCTTTTAATCAATTATCTAAAAAAGAAATTAAAGATGCAATGATTAATTTTTACTCAAGGTTTTTTTCTCAGCAATTTAAAAGAAACTGCTCACCAGAAGGAGCAACAATTACTGAGTTTTCCCTTTCACCAGATAAATTATCTCTACCTAGTGATATAGACTATTCTTTTATTATTGATTTAATAAAGAAGTTATAATTTATGGAAAAAGAACATAGTATATTAAATCAGGTTGATGATAAAGACTTATCTAATTTTTTAAAATACTTAATTAATGTTAAAGAGTATTCTAGTAATACAAAAGAAAGTTACGCATATGATATTGCCGAATTTCTTCTTTTTTTAGATTCAATAAATGTAGATAAGAAAAATATTAAAAAAGAAGATATCCAACAATATCTAATGTATATCAATAATCGTAACATTTCTAAACAATCAATAAAAAGAAGACTATGTGCACTTCGCTCTTTTTATAAATATCTTGTTAAATATAAAATAGTTGTTTCTAATCCTTTTGAAACTATTTCTTCAACAAAAGGGGAGAAGAAACTACCTCACTTTTTAAGCGAGAAAGAAGTAACTGAACTTCTTGATTCAAATGAAAAAAGAACTGATTTTCTTAAAGATAGAGATCAAGCGCTTCTTGAACTTATGTATGCAAGTGGATTAAGAGCAAGTGAAGTAATTTCTTTAAAAATAAATGATTTAGATCTTGATTCAAAACTTGTGAAAGTCAAAGGAAAAGGAAATAAAGAAAGATTGATTCCATTTAATAATCATTCTAAAAATGCTCTTATAAAATACATGAGTAACACAAGATATCAGTTACTTGAAAAAAGAAAAGAAGAGAAAGAAACTGATATTCTTTTTTTAAATAATAATGGCAGCCAACTTTCAAGAAGGGGAATAGAATATTTAATTAATCAAATTGTAATTAAAACTGGATTTAATATGAAAGTTCATCCTCATATGTTAAGACACTCTTTTGCAACAGAACTATTAAGTAACGGGGCTGACTTAAGAACCATTCAGGAATTGCTGGGACATTCATCTATTTCAACAACTAGTATTTATACTCATGTCACTTTTGCCGATTTACAAAAAACTTATAATAAAGTTTTTAACACTCCCTCTAGTAATGATTTTGGTGTTCTTTTTGATTTTAATGGTACCTTATTTTTTGATGACTACGAGCAAGAAGAATCTTGGAAAATCATTGCAAAAAAATATTTTAATGTTGAACTTAATAAAAAAGATTTTGATACAATTCACGGATACTCAACAGCAATTACTCTTTCTCGCCTAGCTAAAAGAGAATTAACAATTGAAGAAGTAGAATCTTTTCGACATGAAAGAATTGAAATATATAAATCTCTTGTATATAAAAATAATCCTAGACCTGAACTTGTTAGTGGTGCAATAGAATTATTTAATAAACTTCAAGAAAAAAATATTCCATATGGGATATGTACTTCAAGTACATATGAACCAACATTATGGTATATAAAAACTTTTGATCTACTTAAATATTTTCCATTAGAGAAAATCATCTATTTTGATCAAAGTATCAAAAATACTAAACCTGAACCTGATATCTACTTAGCTGGTCAAAAAAGATTAAATGTAACTTCTTTTGTAGTCGTTGAAGATTCTCTTGCTGGATTTATCTCTGCTACTAGAGCAAAAGCAAGTGGAATCATACAGATGTCTCAAGATAAATCAGTGATAAAAAATGATATGTGTAAATATCTAATTCATGACTATACTTCACTAAGTGATGAAGTTCTATCCTTCCTCCATTTAAAAGATAATTAATATAATTAATAAATTAATTTTGATATACTTTTAAAGATGAAAATAAATGCTACTTTTTTTCGTAATAAGATTATATCTTTGAACGATTCTATCTTTTATCCGATTCTCCTTGCACTGTTTTCTTTTTGTATTTGGCTTGTTCCAAGCCCATACAATATAATCTTTGGAGTACTATATTGTTTATTTGCTTTTGTTCCATTAATAGATAAAGAAGGAAGGAACTATCTTCCTTTACTTCTTTTTTTAATACCAGCAAGTAGTAAAGAAATAAATGTATCTTCTATTCCTTTACTATCTTTCTTTATTATTGGTAGTATTTTGCTAAGCATGGTATTAAAGATAATTATCTATAAAATGCCTTTAAGAAGAGGAGATTTATCTTTACCACTACTTGGTACTGTAATTATATTTTTAATATCATTTATCTTTAATATCATTTCAAGAAATGATTCTAGTTCAACAATAGCTGTTTTATATATTGTTGGTTTCTTATTATTAATTCTTGTTTACGTATTTCTTTCAACTATTTTAGGTCAAAGCAATATGATGATGTTTTTATCAAAATGCATCATTATGCTTTCCTATGTTATTATTCTTGAACTTCTTGTTTACTTAATACGAAATAATTTTGCTTCTTTAGAAAATGTGGCTCTAGGTTGGTCACAAAGTAATGGTATTTCAACTATTCTTTGTTTTTCAATTCCTTTTTATGCAATCATTATTAGCAATAGGAAGTATTGGTACTATATCTTTTTATTAATACCTATTTTATTTTCAATTGTTATATTAGTTGTTGATTCAGGTATTCTTTTCCTTATAACTTTATTAATACCACTATTATTAATTACTTATAAGTCATATGGAAAAATATATCCATATATATCTTTATTTATTGTTGCAAGTTTTGTCATCTCTTTTGCAGTCCTCCTTGTCTTTAATGAAGTTTTTACTAATCAAATATTTGATGTCTTTAGAAATATATCTTTTACTCCTAATTCTAATATTAGAATTCATTTTGACAATTATAAGATGATTAATCTATTTACTTCTAATATTGTCTTAGGTAGCTCAATTAGTTCTATTTATATTGGAGAAGATTTTATCTTTGCTAATAATACTATTGTTTCAACTTTAGTCCTTGGTGGAATTGTTGGACTTGTCTTTTACTTAATATATGAATTAGATTTATATATTATTTGGGCACGAAAAAAGGCAGATATTAAATATATCTTTTTAATGTTTTTATTAGCTGTTGAAGTTATTGGTATTATTGATAATGTCATTTATAATTTTATGAATATGTTATTTATCCTTACTTGTAATGCTTGTTACCATAATTCATCAAGACCTGATGATGTACCAATTCATAATGAATTCTTTGTTCGTAAAAACCAAATAACTATGGAAAGATCTAAATCAGATACATTCATAGAATTATAGAATGCTTTATTTTAAAACTTAAAATAATTGGAAAGAATGACTTTGCCTTTCCTTTATAAATAAAAAAGTAAATAATTACCACTTTTTTATTGACAACTTTTTTAAAAAGAGTAGAATATAAATAACAGAAATATCGCATTTAAAAGTTTT
>CACYDF010000144.1 GCA_902773085.1 uncultured Erysipelotrichaceae bacterium | reverse complement strand
GTATGAAAAAGGCAGTAAAACTATTTTGCTAGAGAAGGATATTATTAAAGAAGATATTGTATTTGAAGATAATAGTTTTACAATTCATATTAAAGATACGGAATATTCAATAAAAATGAATAAGGAAAAGTATTATCTAAAGAAAAAAGCAAGTGTAATTAATGAATTAAAGTAAAACAATTGAAGTGATACAAAAAGATTAAATACTTGTTTTGTAATATTAGTTAGTTAAATAAATTTTTTTATCAAAATCTTAAACTTAATTAATGCACAATCCAGTCTTTCTTTTTTAATATAATCAAGAAATTTATCTATTAAATATATAAAATAATAACCAAAATATTGCATTTTTACAATATTATGGTTTAATAAATATATGAAAATAATTCCACAGTTATTTTCTTTTAATGATTTAAAAGATAAATATAAAACACCATCTTATTTTTCGTCTTTCGTATATAGAGCAATTAAGAAAGAAGAAATAAAGCAAATTAAAAAAGGATTATATGCAATGATTAATCCTACAACAAACTTGATATTTGCTAGTAAGTTTCAAATAGCTTGTCACTTGTTTAAGGATGCATATCTTTCTTATCATGAAGCACTTGAATATTACGGACTTGCTAATCAGTCTTTTGTTTCAATATGTAACTTCTTAACTAAATCTCATTCTCGAGATCTTATTTTCGAAGGAGTTACATATAAATCAAAAAAATCAAAATATGATATTTGTATTAGAAATAGAATGGAAGAAGAAGGAATTAGAGTTGTCACATTAGAACGAGCAATTATAGATTCCATAGATTGTATTTCTCTGTCAGGTGGATTAGAAGAAGTAGAATATGCACTAAGCAACATTAATATACTAAATTGGAATGACATTTTATCAATACTAAGGGTTTATAATAAAAAATACCTATATCAGAAAGTAGGATATTTATTTGAAACACATTTTGGAAATAATGTACCTAAAGAATTCTATTGTGAGTGTCTTAATCATATAGGTAATACAATTATTTATTTTGAATCAAATAAAGGAAAATCTATGTTTAATTCAAGATGGAAATTAATGGTGAAGGAGGAAAAAGAATTACCTTATGAATTATTCTAAAGAATATATTTCTCGCCTAGGAAAAGAAACAGGCTTTATTAGTTCAAATATAGAAAAAGTGCTTAGGCTTTTAGATGTTCTTAACTATGTTTTCAATGAACTTGATTCTGAGCATCAAAAACTTGTTTTGAAAGGTGGAACTGCAATTAATTTATTAATGACAAGCCTGTCAAGACTAAGTGTTGATATTGATTTAGACTATATAGGCTTTTTAGAAAAAGGAAAAGTCGAAATAGATAGAGAAGAGATATTAAATAGAATTGATTCTTTTATGATAAAAGAGGGCTATTCCATATCACTAAAATCTCGAGAGAGTAAGATTCTCACAAGTAGAACATATTCATATACAAATGCTTTTGGTAACAAAGATAATATTAAAGTTGAAATTAATTTTATTGATAGAATTCATATCTTTTCTGATATAAGTAAAGCAGTCACGTATTTTAACAGGGAAATTGAATTACATATACCAAAAGAAGAAGAATTATTTGCAATGAAGATTTGTGCCTTAATTGATAGGCATAAACCAAGGGATCTATTTGATGTATATATGTTAATTGATTGCCTTTATTTTTTAAACAAAGTTAATCTTAAAAGGTTAATCATTTTTTATTTATCTCTAGATAACAAGTATGTCATAGATGACAAACTTTATAATTCACTTAATATAATTTCTCAAAGTTCTATTATGAAAGAACTTCAACCAGTACTAGTAAGAGGGCATAATTTTGATTTAGTTACAGCCAAGGACAAAGTAATATCTTTTTTAAAAGAATTACTTATATTAGATGACAAAGAAAAGAATTATTTAAAAGAGTTTTCTAAAGGCTATTATTATCCTAATCTTCTTTTTAATGGTAAAGAGGTGGATAGAGCATATAAACATCCTATGGCAATATGGAGAGTTAGGAAATTACTAAAAGATTAGTCTTCAGACTATCTGTCTTTCTTTTTAATATAGTCAGGAGTTTTTATTTCTTCTTTAATAGATAAAGAAAAGAAGTTCTGCTGTCTAGCAACTTCAGAAAGAATGATAGCCACACAGTTAGATAAATTTAAGGATCTAGAAGCAAAATCAATTGGAATACGTATACATCTATCTTGATATTTATTTAATATATTGTGAGGAAGTCCACTAGATTCTTTTCCAAAAAGAAAATATATATCTGATTTAATTGATGAATAATCTTGACTTGAATAAATATTATTTCCATATCTTGTTACAAAATAAATAGAGTTAATATCATGACTAGATAAGAATTCATCAATAGTTGAATATCTATTTATCGTTTGATTAATCCCATAATCAAGTTTTGCTCTTTTAAACCCCTCTTCAGACATATCAAAAGAAGGCTTACCAATAATTGATAAAGTTGCATTAAATGATTGACATGAACGAATTATATTACCAGTATTAGCTGGTTTTTCAGGTTCAAATAAAAGTATATGAACCATTAACGAGTAAGTTTAATTGTAATCTTTCGTAAATAAGAAGCAAGTTCAGGAGAGTCACATAAAGGAAGAAGAATGTTGCATACTCTTTCATGATACTTATTAATGATTTCAAGTTCTTCGTCAGTTAATAAGCTGATATTAATTCCTCTAATATCAAAAGGAACATATGTGATTGTTTCAAATGAGAAGAATGTACCTTGAACTTGTTTTTGTTCTTCAGGAGTTTCAAGTTTAAATGCATTTCTAACAAGAAGTTCATTTTCAAGTCTAATTCCGTATCTTCCTTCTTTATATACACCTGGTTCATCAGTAATAATATGACCAGGCTTTAATATAGCGTCTCTTTCAGATGGACCGGGAGTAAATCTAAATGAGACAGGTCCTTCATGGACACAAAGCATATAGCCAACTCCATGACCTGTTCCACATTTATAATCAAGTCCCTTATTCCACATAATTGATCTAGCAGCTAAATCAAGAGATTGACCAGTGCAACCTTCTTGGAAAACAACTTTTGATAAAGCAATATTACTTTTTAGTGTAAGAGTATAATCATTAACTATTTCTCTTAGTGGATTTGGATTAACAATAAAAGTACGAGTAATATCAGTTGTACCACCATAGTAGTGACCACCAGAATCAACTAAAATTACCTGAGTTTTATCAGTTACTTTTCTACTTCCTTCAGGAGAAGGTGCATAATGCATCATTGCAGAATTAGAATCAATACCTACAATAGTTTGGAAAGAATTTGAAAAACATTTATAATCATCTTCTCTAAGTTTATCAATGTATCTTGCAATTGTATATTCATCTAAAGTACCAGAAGCAAAATTATCATCGATGAATTTTTGAAGTTTAACAAACTTCAAAGCATCATGAGCTTGCGCTTCTTTACTCTTTCTTATTTCAACTGGTCCTTTGACTGACTTATTGATAAATGCAGGGGAGGTTTGGAAAACCTTATTTTTGATTTTGCGAACAAGACGTGCATTAGTTCTTTCTGGGTCAATTGAAAAAAGATTGTTTTCTCTTTCTTCAATGAAAGAAAGTAATTTATCATATGGATGATAATTAATCTTTAAATAAAAACTATCAGGTAATTTTCTTGGATCAATAAATAAATCAATGTTTCCATATATATCTAAATATAAGAAAGAATAGAATACGGGTGTATATTGAATATCATTTCCTCGACAACCAAGAATATAAGCAACATCATCCAAAGATGAAATTAATGTACAATCAGCACCTACTTTTTTAATTTGTTCTAAAACTTTATTTACTCTTTCATGAATAGTATCTGATAAAAGAGTATCACTTACTTGCCAGATAGTATCTAAAGGAAGTTGAGGAATATTAGGAATTAAAACTGAATAATCAACATCAAAGACGGATTCTTTATCTCTTTGGAATTTAGATAGTTCATTATTAGAAAAAAGAGATATATTCATTCCAAGAGGATAAAGACCATTAGTTCTAATAAAATCTTGAATTGGTAAAACACCAGGGGTATTTTCTTTAACTAATTGAATAATAGTTCCTTCAAGTTCTTTTTCAGCTTGGATGAAATATCTTCCATCAGTATATAAATATGCACTATCTCTTGTGATAAGTAGAGTTCCATTAGATCCAGTAAATGGGCAATAGAAAAGTCTTTCAGCTTTATATCTATCGGCAACATATTCAGATAGATGTGGATCTCCACTTCTAATAATGTAAGCTTTAAGATTATCTTTAATAAGCCTTTCTTGTAGTTTCTTAATTCTTGAATTGTACATATATATATCTCCTTGAAATATTAATAAGCCCTAGAATAATATATCACTTTCTCGGCTTTTTTGTTT
>CACYDF010000143.1 GCA_902773085.1 uncultured Erysipelotrichaceae bacterium | reverse complement strand
TCATTGTTATGGCTGCCGTCTCTCTTGGTGAAGCTCTTGTTTGTAAAAAAGGTGTTGAAGGTATTTCAAAAAACCCTGAAGCTGCAAGTAAAATCAGAACTTCAATGATTATTGGTACATCACTAGTTGAAACTTGTGCCATCTATACATTAGTTCTTGCTATCTTACTTATCTTTGTAATTTAATAATGAAAAAAAAGTTTCTTTTCTTATCTTTACTTCTTTCTTGCCCTATTTTATCATCGTGTAATTCTGAAAAGATTTCTCAACCAATAGGTGATGCAATTGAAAATGCACTTCCTAATCTTTGGATTAGCCTTGCTCAACTGGCAGCTTTTGGTGTTACTCTTTTTGTATTCTTTAAATTCTTCTATAAACCACTAAAAGATAAGATAGAACAAAGAAACAAACATATAAAGAATAATATTAAAGAAAGTGAAAGATTAAAAAAAGAAGCTGAAGATAGTGCAAATATTGCAAGTAAAAATATTAATGTCAGTAAAAACGAGGCAAATAAAATTATTGAAGATGCTCGAATCAGTGCTTTAGCTGAAGCAGATACTATTAAAAAAGATGCCGAAGAAAGTATTCGAAAAAGCAGACTTGCTGCTGAAGAAGAAATAGTTCGTGCTAAAGAAGAGATGGAAAAAGAAATGCAAAGCAAAATAATTTCTTTATCTTTAGAAGCATCTAAAGAAATCTTAGGAAGAGAACTTACTAAGAAAGATAACGACAAAATTGTAGATGCCTTTATCTCTAATATAAAGGATTAAAAAGATGGATAAGACTTTACTTAATCATTATGGAAAAGCGTTATTCGAATATTCTAAAGAACATAAGAATATTGATTCAACTAAAAAAGATATGGATTTAGTCTTATCTCTTTTAGAAGAGAATCCTGACTTTAAAAAATTCTTATCTTCTCCTGTTATTTCTCTAAGTGACAAGAAAGAAAAACTAAATAAAATCCTTTCTAAAGAAGTTGAAGAATCTACCCTCTCTTTTTTAAATATAATGATTAAAAAGAATGCTTTTAATAATTTTAAAATAATACACTTGTCATTTACTCATCTATATAATGAATACAATAATATCCTTGAAGGAAAGATCTATACTGCCTTTTTATTACCATCAGAAAAGATTAATAATATTGAATCTCTTCTTTCAAAAAAAGAGAAGAAAAAAGTTGTTCTTTCTCAAATAAATGATCCTCATATTTTAGCAGGAGCAAGGATATATTTAGATAATAAAATTTATGACTTTTCTCTTGAAAAAAAGATTAACGATATCAAAGAGTCTTTAACAAAATAAGGAGTTAGGAATATGAAAAAAAATGTTGATACAATTTCAAAATTAATAAAGCAAGAAATATCCAATTACAAAAAGAAAGTTGATACTTCTAATGTTGGAAGTGTCGTTTCTGTTGGTGATGGAATTTGTACAATTTATGGACTTGATAAAGCAATGTATGGTGAACTCCTTTCTTTCCCTCATGACATTTATGGAATGGTCATGAACTTAAATGAAGACTCAATTGGTGCAGTTATTTTAGGAAAAGAAAACGAAGTATATGAAGGCGATCAAGTTAAACGAACTAATCGAGTTGTATCAGTTGGAGTTGGCGAAGAATTATTAGGTCGAGTTGTATCATCTTTAGGTGTTCCTCTTGACGGACTTGGACCAATAAAATATCAACGACAAGATCCAATTGAACAAGGGGCTCCTTCTATTATGGATAGGGAGGCAGTTAACTCTCCATTAGAGACTGGAATTAAAGCAATTGACTCGATGATTCCAATTGGAAAAGGTCAAAGAGAACTTATCATTGGCGATAGACAAACTGGTAAAACCGCCATCGCTATAGATACCATTATTAATCAAAAAGGAAAAGATGTTATCTGCGTATATTGCGCAATTGGTCAGAAAAATTCATCGGTCGCACAACTTGTCACTAAGTTAAAAGAGAACGATTCAATGAAGTATACAATCGTTGTCAATGCAAGCGCAAGTGAACCAGCACCAATGCAATATGTTGCTCCATATGCAGCAACAACAATGGCTGAATATTTTTCTAATAAAGGAAAAGACGTCCTTATAATTTATGATGATTTATCTAAACATGCTGTTGCTTATAGAACTTTGTCTTTATTACTAAAAAGAGCACCAGGAAGAGAAGCCTTCCCAGGTGATATTTTCTACCTCCATTCAAGACTATTAGAAAGAGCATGTCACTTAAATAAAACAAGGGGCGGAGGAAGTTTAACTGCCCTTCCAATTGTTGAAACTCAAGCTGGTGATATTACTTCTTACATTCCTACAAATGTTATCTCAATTACTGATGGTCAAATCTTTTTAAGTTCTGACTTATTTAATTCAGGTCAGCGTCCTGCAATTGATTCAGGACTTTCTGTTTCTAGAGTTGGTTCAGCTGCCCAAATTAAAGCAATGAAAAAGATTGCAGCAAGTATTAAGATTCAACTTGCTAGCTATCAAGAGCTTCTTGACTTCTCTCGTTTTGGTTCAGATTTAGATGCATCAACTAAAGCCATTTTAGACCATGGTGCAATACTAATGGAGACACTAAAACAAAGGCAATATTCACCTCTTAGCATGGCTGAACAAATTGTTGATATTTATATTGCACAATCGAAGTTAATTGATGACGTTGAACCAAACAAAGTTGATGCACTTTTATCTAATATTCGTGCATATATAAAAAGTAAAGAACCTAAGATTTTTGAAGTCATCAATAAGACAAAAGAATTCCCTGATGATGTCAAAAAGAAGATTGATTCTATTATTGGAAAGATTAAGGAGAAGAAAGATTAATGCCTGCATCTTTAATTGAAACTAAGCGAAGAATAGTTACCATTCAGTCAACTGAAAAAATAACTAAAGCAATGAAGTTAGTCTCATCGGTAAAGTTCCAAAAGTGGAAAAAGATGTACGATGAAAATTCTTCCTATACTAATAAGATGAGAGACATCTTTATAAGAACTTATTTAGGTGTGGATTTAAAGCAGACAAATTTAAATATTTATCTTAACTCTTTCTCGTCAACAAAGAATCTATATGTAGTTATTTCTTCAACTCTAGGGCTTTGTGGCTCTTATAACTACAATGTCTTTAAAAAACTAGATTCAGTATTAAAAGATGATGATGAAATTCTTGTTATTGGTCAAAAAGGATTACTTCATTATCGTAACTATAAAAACAAGATCTATGATACTTTTGTAAATCTTTTTGATAATTTCTCATATAACAATATTAGATTACTTCGCCATTATCTTTTTAGACTATATAAAGATAAAACATATCATTCAATTTCTATATGTTATACAAGTTATAAAAATTCCATTAATTTTTCACCCGTTATTGAAACTCTTGCACCTTTTACTATTCCTATTATTGAAAACAATCATGAAGATTCGTATCCGCCTATTTTTGCACCTGATGCAGAAACTGTTTGTAATTTAATTTTTCCTTATTATGCGGATTCTTTACTTTATAACAGATTTATTAGTGCAGCACTAAGTGAACAAGCTAGTAGAAGAAATGCAATGGAGAGTGCAAGTAAGAATGCAAATGATATCGTTAATGATTTAACTCTTGTATATAATAAGTCTCGTCAAGAGCAGATTACACAAGAGATTACTGAAGTTGCAAGTGCAGCTAATATATAAGGAGATAGTTTATGGCTAAAAAAAATGTAGGAATTCTAGTTCAAGCAATCGGACCTGTATGTGATGTTCGTTTCCTTGATTCTGTATTACCAAAATTATTAACTTCTCTTACTGTTAAAAAACGCAGTGGTGAAATACTTGTTTTAGAAGTTGTTCAACATATTGGTGATGATACTTGTAGATGTATTGCACTTGGTCCAACAGATGGAATTGAAAGAGGCCTTGAAGTAATAGATACTGATAATACTATTCAAGTTCCTGTTGGAAAAGAAGTCTTAGGTAGAATGTTTAATGTTCTTGGTCAGCCAATTGATGATAAGGGTCCTTTTAATGCTAAACTGACTCGATCTATTTATGCTAATCCTCCTTCTTTTGATGAACAATCAACAAAAATAGAAATATTTGAAACTGGAATTAAAGTAATTGATCTCCTTTGTCCTTATATTAAAGGAGGTAAGGTGGGTCTATTTGGTGGAGCAGGGGTAGGTAAAACTGTCTTAATTCAAGAATTAATGAATAACATTGCTCACGAAAAACATGGTATCTCTGTCTTTACTGGCGTTGGAGAAAGATCAAGAGAAGGAAATGATTTATATAATGAAATGAAAGAAAGTGGAGTTATTAAAAATACTGCACTTGTCTTTGGTCAAATGAATGAAACTCCAGGAGTAAGAATGAGAGTAGCTCTATCTGGTTTAACAATGGCTGAATATTTTAGAGATGTTGCCAAACAAGATGTTCTTCTATTTATTGATAACATCTATAGATTTACTCAAGCAGGTAGTGAAGTCTCTGCTCTTCTTGGTAGAATGCCAAGTGCAGTTGGCTATCAACCCACCCTATCTACTGAAATGGGGCAACTACAAGAAAGAATTACTTCAACTAAAAATGGAAGTATTACTTCCATTCAAGCTGTTTATGTTCCAGCTGATGATTTAACTGACCCAGCACCTGCAACTACTTTTTCACATCTTGATGCTAAAACGGTTTTATCAAGAAATATTGCATCTCTTGGTTTATATCCGGCTGTTGATCCTCTAGCTTCATCTTCTAACTTCCTAGATCCAAATGTCGTTGGTAAGAAACACTATGAAGTGGCTAGAGCCGTTCAAAATATTCTTCAAAAATATAAAGACTTACAAGATATCATTGCCATCTTAGGTATTGATGAACTTTCTGCAGAAGACAAATTAATTGTTAATCGTGCAAGAAAGATTAGAAACTTTTTATCTCAACCTTTCTTTGTTGCAGAAAAGTTCTCTGGTTATGATGGCAAGTTTGTAAAACTATCTGATACTATTTCTTCTTTTGATGCTATCTTAAAAGGTGAAGGTGACTACTTACATGAAGACTCTTTCTCATATGTAGGAACTTTTGAAGAAGTAAAGAAGAAAGAAAAAGCAAATTACGGAAAATAGAATGTCAGAATTTAATTTAGAGATAATTACTCCTATTAGAAAATATCTTTCGATGAAAGCTGAAGCTATCATTGTTAATACAATTGATGGCCAACGTTCTTTTTATGCAAATATGTATGATTTGATTACATCTGTAGAAATATGTCCTCTTACTATTAGACATAGAGGCCATATAACTAATTATGCGATTAGTGGAGGGACTCTTCATATTGATTCAAAAACTAATACAATATCTTTATTAGTTAATTCAATTGAAAGTGCAAAAGAAATCGATATTGAAAAAGCAAAAGAAAATATAGACACTGCAGAAAAGTTAAAACTAGAAGCAAAGACTAAAAGAGAAATCATTGAAGCTGAAAGAAAACTTCTACGTTCTTTAAATAGACTTAACGTAAAAAGTAAATATAAAGACTATTAATATATAAATTTATTCAACTGTTCCAAATATTCGATCGCCTGCATCTCCAAGTCCTGGACAGATAAAGGCGTGAGAATTTAAACATCTATCAAGAGCGCCTGCGAAAAGGTCAATTTCTGGATATGCTTCACAGAAAGCTTTAACTCCTTCTGGTGCTGCTATAATACAAATTAAAGAAATATTTTTTGCGCCTTTTTCTCTTAATAGTTTTACTGCATCAATTGCACTTCCACCTGTTGCTAGCATTGGATCAACAATTAAAATTTTTCTTTTTGGTAAATCTTTAGGTGCTTTATAGTAATAAAAATGTGGTTTATGAGTTTGTTCATCTCTATATAAACCAATATGACCAACTTTAGTTCCTGGAAGTAAATCAAGCATTCCATCAACCATTCCTAGTCCTGCTCTTAAAATAGGAACAAAGCATAAATCATTTTTAGAAATAATAGGAGCTTGAGTATCTTCAACTGGAGTAGATACTTTTATATTTGTGGTTTTTAAATCTCTTAAAGCTTCATATCCTTCAAGTTGAGCAATCTCTTTGACAATTCTTCTAAAATCAGAAGTATTAGTATTCTTATCTCTTAATAAAGTAATTTTGTGCTGTATTAAAGGATGATTTAATACATGGAAGTTTTTATATTTGCTTAAATCTATTTTTGCCATTTCCTTTCTCCTATCAATCTTATAATATTATACTTTATAAAATAAAAGAATTGTTGTGATTTATTAAATTAGTGTAAAACAGATTATCTCTTCCTTGTTTTCTTCCAACTTTATAATAAATTCTATGGAATATATATATTATTGCAAGTAATAATACTGATACCATAATAGCACCAAAATAGTTTTCAATTATTGGTGCTTGGAATATTTTAATAAATACTAATGCTACCTCTTCTCCTAAAAACACACTAAATATTTCTGTAAATGTTTGACTATCATATAAAATAGTATACATATAATCTGTTTCAAATCCTGCTACTGACATTATCAAATTAACAAAATGAGCAACCAGTGTGATTCCTGCATTAACAAGACATATCTTCCAAAATCCTTTATATGTTTTATTAAATACATTAAATGTCGAACCATATAAAAAGCCTAGGATGAAATATACATTATGAACTATTGCATTATCTATTGAAAAGATATCATGATATGGATTATTAAAATATCTTAAATATTTATTTAACGATACGACAGAAACATTTACTAAAGGAATAAATAAACCATTAACAATAAATAGATATGTAATTAATTTATTAATGACTTCATATGTTTTATTGTTTCCTTTACTTTTTAAATTAAAAAAAGTCATTACCATTGCCATAATTAGAGTTACATCACAAGAATATAAAGGAAGAGTATAGTAAATATTAAATGGACCTACTCCATACATATTAACTACATAGATATAAGAAATATCGATTATCTTAGTTGTTAATGCAATAGAGTAAATAAAAATAAGTACTCTTGTTTTTCTTACTGTATTATATTGCCTAAATCTAGGTAAGAAAGAAACAAGGACAGCTAATGCAACTAGAAAAAAAGCAATTTCTGCTTGCGGATAAAATAACATATCTTCTATATTATATTATTTGCTTTTATTTCTTCCTTATTGTTTTTTTTTTTTTTTCTTTATAATGATACTAAATTGGTTTTTTGATAATCGGAGGTAATTAAATGAAAAAACTTATTTCTCTTGCACTAATGTGTTCAATTCTTTCTCTTGCTTCTTGTGTTAGTGAGACTAGCGAAAATATTAACAATTCTGCACAAACTAATGAGGACAATAATAAGAGTGCAGATCCTGAAAAAGAAACATACTTAGTAACCTTTAAAGATGGAGATGCTACTTTATATTCAAAAGATTTTGCTCGAGGAAGCACCCCTTCTTTTTCTGGTAAAGCCCCTACAAAAGATCTTACTGAAAAAGATGGTGTTACAACTATATTTACTTTTGTGGGATGGAGCGAAAATCCAAATGCTGATGCCTCTGAAGCAATAAGTGGTGAAAATCTTCCTGCCGTTACAAAAGACACAATTTATTTTGCAATTTATAGTAAGACTGAATCTACTAAAAATAAATATTCTGTTTCATTTAAAATTAGACATAGTGCTAATAATGATGAAGAATTATCTTCTGGTTATGTTTTTGAAGATGATTTTCCTACATATGCTTTAGGAGACCCCCAAAAACAAGAAACTTGGAATGGCGCTCAAAAAACAACATATACATTTGTAGGATGGAATGAAAATCCTAGTGCAAGCACAAGTCAAGCTATTGCTACTAAAAACCTGCCTGCTGTAAAAAAGGATACTGTTTATTTTGCTATTTTTTCTTCTACAACTGTTACTGTAACTTATCAAATTACTTTTATGAATGGTGATACTCCATTAGGTAATCCAAAAACAGTTAATCACGGTACACAACCTAAATATGACGGAACTTTACCAACTAAAGATCCCACTCAAAGTGCTGAAGGTGTTGTTACTTATACTTTTGCTGGTTGGAATGAAGATCCAGATGCTGAAGCAAGTAATGCTATTAATAATGATAACCTTCCTGCAGCATCTAAAGACACTACATATTATGCTATCTTCTCTTCATCAATTGATTATATATTTACATTAAGTGATGAAACTGTTGAACTTGATTGTGGTAGTACAAGAACAAGCTGGAAACATGATTCTTCCCTTAAAAATGGTACATCCGCTGTTTTACCACAAAATATAGAAATAAGCGCAAATATCCCTTCAAGTCTTAGTGGAAAAGTTAAAGTGGATTGGAGTATTCCAACAGCTGACAGTAATTACTTCTCTTTAAATTCTTCTACTGGAAACCAAGTTACAGTCTCTGCAAATAACCCTTCACGTTTATCTACTTTAACTGCTACACTGAAAAAAACTTCTGATAACTCTGTAATAAAAACAGCAACATGTGAACTTAGATCTGTTTTGATAAATACTTATTGGACAGGCAATCAGGCCAAGACAGACAATAAAATATGTGGTGTTGATATTGGCGATTATGCTACTGGATATACTGCAAGGTTTTACAATACTTCTTATACTGATAATTTGGATATTGTTTTCCCTTCTAAATTAAAAGAAGGAAATTCAACTCAAAATGTTTGTAGAATTGTTGGTTTAGCTAAAAGTGATGGCTCTGGAGGAGCAGGAGGTGAAGGTGTTCCTTGTCGAAATGTTTTTATTCCTAACACGGTATATATGGTTTCTGGTTCTTCTTTCATGTATTTAAAGCCTACTGGCAAAGTTATCTTCCAATCTGGTGGTGTTAAATATACATATTTTGATACATTTGCTTTACACCGAGATGCTGCTAATGATATTTATGGTCTATTTTTAAATAAAATAAATTTAACAGATGGTACTTTCCCATATAAGAAATATAAAGCTGTATCAGGTGAAGATGATTCAGTTATTGATAATAATGGTGCTCTTTCTTTATCCGATCTTACTAGTTTACAAACCATTAGAGATATAAACGGGAAAACTGATGGCTCTGCTAAAACCAAACTTTTTTTAAGCAAAGAATAACATAATTGTTATATAATATTATTAATCTGCATCTAAGGAGTTCCTAATATGAAACTAAAATTTTTATCATTTTTGTTAGTTGGGCTTTCTGCTTTTTCTTGTGTTACCTCTACTGGTAAAGAAGAAAAAAAAGTTGACAATGAAGATTTTATAAATAATTCTAACAGTGATTCTTCAACTACATCTAAATCAGATTCTACTTCACCTGCTAATCCTTCTTCTGATAGTGGTGAAACTACTAATCCTAGTACTGATCCTGAACCTGAAGTTCCACCAGTAGTTGAACCTAAAATTAACCCACTATATGATTATGACAAAATAAATAGTGATTTTTTACAGCATAATATTGTAAACAGATTTCTTGCTTTTTCAGATAATCATATTGCTTCTAGCGATACTGACATACGAAACAAAAGAATGATTAACACTATCCAACAAGTTAGTGCGATGGTTAAAGATAGTGCATTAAATGATAATTATAATAAACTAGATGCTATTTTAGATGTTGGAGATCTTATTAGTGATGGTACTTCTCTTTCTTCTATTAAAAACTGCTTAAATGCAGGCAAAAGAATTTATAACAATTATAAACCTTCCGACACTCAGCTTGTTATTACTACAGGTAATCACGAATATGAAAAAAATGTTAGCTTTTCTGATTCTGATTTTTATACTATCTTTAATCAATATCCAACTGCTCGAGTGAAAATAGGGGGATATAATTTTATTACAATTAAATGCGATGGAACAACTACTAGAACTGATATAAGAACTGATGGTTGGACAAAAGGTTGGGATTATACTGATGCTGAAGTAGCAAAGGCAAGCGCACTGATTCAAGAAGCATATAATGATACAGGAGCAGACAAACCTATTTTTGTTGCTATGCATATTGGTAATTTAAATACTGTTATTGGAACTGATTCATATGTCCACAATTCTGATTTGACTGCAACAGAAAAATTTTATGATATTTTTAAAAAATATAGTAATTTAGTTGTCTTTTCAGGACACTCTCATTTTAATACTGTAGATGATTGTTCAATCCACCAAAAAGATTTTACTTCACTAAATACAGGATGTAATACTTATACAATGAGATCATATAATGGTTATTTTGAAAATAAAAGTGATGGTACACCTAACCCACTTAAAACTAACAGAGTTATGATGTACAATTATTTCCATGATAACTATAACCAAATTACTTCAACTTTAGATGATAATACTAAAACAAACGATGTAACCGGAATTAAAGAATATGAAGATCGAAATTATGTTACAGGTGGATTAATTGTTGAAGTAAATTCTATTAATCAAGTTAGAATTAGACCATGGAATACTATTAACAAAGGTTTCACTCGTAAATCATGGGTTATTGATTCTTTTGATAAAACAAAATTCAAATATACTCCAGAAAGATTTAATGCAAAAGATTTCTTCTTCGACGAAGGTGCTGAAATTATTGTTGATAAGTGTATAAATAATACTGTAAATATTAAAGTACCAAAGATTGGTCCTAATTCAATTGAAGGAAGAGTTTATAAAGTTAAATTATTTGATGAAAATAATTCTTGTATATTCCAAAGAAATATATCAACTGATTATTACAATGAAAGATTTGAATATCCTCTTTCTTTCTACTTTAAAAATATGGTTGCTAATAAAAAATATACAGTTACTGCACAAGCATTTAATTCTTTATATGCAAGTAATCTAATTGATCCTGGAACATTATCTTCAAATATCTTAAGTAAAACATTTACTTATAATAATGATACTTCTACAAATGCTTTAGATGCAGATATTATTGATTTTGATATCGATGTTGAAAACCAAAAGTTAATTCGTACAAATAAATATGGACTTGACCCATATGTAATAGGTAAACCAAAAATTTATTACGATTCTCAAATAAAGAAAAATGTTTTAGAAACTACTGGTGACGAATCTGGTTTTGCATGTTTAGAAAACTATTTCTACTTAAAAGATAAATTTAATTCTCAATTTACTTTTGAAGCATACTTTAAACTAAATGAAGCTACTACCTCTGCTTTATTTTCTAGCCAACAATCTTCTACTGGTTTTGGTCTTGAATATTATGGTGGCTCACTTCGTTTTTCACTAGGAAACAATTCGACTATGACTAGAAATACTATTTCTGGTTTTAGCGCAAATGCTTGGCACCATATTGTAGTTACTTATAATTCTACTACTGGTTATCAAAGAGCATATCTAAATGGAGTTTATAAAAGCCAGACATCACAATCTAGATTCCAACAAACTGCTGCTGGTGTAAATACTCAGCTATATATCGGTGCAGATGTAACAAGCCAAAATAATACTCGTGTTTTTGCAGAAAACTTTTCTAAAATATCTGTTGCAAAGCTTAGAATGTATTCAAGCGTATTAAGTGATAGTAATATTAGTACTCTATATAATAATTTAACTAAATAGTTTATTCGTATGTAGAAGAAGAATAAACGAAAATATATCTAAAATAAGAATTAATACTTATCGTTTTTCATTTGCTTCTTTTGTTTTTGAAAACATAATAACAAGTAGAAGCGAGGTATAAAATGAAAAGTGACTCTATTTATGCAAACTATAATAATGATTATTCTAGATCCAATCATTACTACTCTCTTGCTTGTCAAGAAGCAAATGTAGACTCCTCTAAAAGTTTGCTTGAAGAAGCCATTTTTTTAAATGGTCAAAACTATGATGCTAAAATTGATCTTATCTTTTTAGATAACCTACCAATTAAAAAGGAAGTCAAGAAACTCGTATCACTTTATGAAGAGATTAAAAAGGAATTAATAACCTCTTCTTTTTTTAAAAACAAACAAGGCGTGTTTGCTCTTCATGAAGAAGGAAAAGCATTCTTAAGACTAATCAATCATATTATTGATGACTATTGTGCACTTAATAATGCAGTAGAAATTATTAAGTATGCTAAACTTGCTTTAACTTTAGATTCATCTGACCTTCTCGAAATCAAAAAATATCTCGCTTTTTCTTATTTAAGTATTACTGACTTTTCTTCCTATTTAAAACTAAAAGATGAATATCCTAATAAAAAAATCTTCCTTTTTACAGATTGTTATTTTTATATCCTTCAACATAAATACGTTGAAGCTTATCAACTTGCTTTAAAACTAAAAGATGAAAACAATTGGATTGCAAATTATATTTTATTTAATGAAAGTAAAAATATTATTAACATATATAATTGCGAAAAAGAAACTCCTGTTTCCATTTCCCTTTCAATCGACTTTATTATTTCTTCTTTTCTAATTGGAAAAGAAAAAATGAAAGAGTTTCATTTATTTGTTGCTTCCAAATTATTAAAAACGTATTCTTTAACTTTAGATGAAAAAAGAATTTTATGTTATCTATTTAACTCATCACTAAAGAATAATCCGCCCTTATCAACAATAGAAATTTCTACTTTGTCAAACCTTAAAAATATACCTTCTTCTTTTATGTATGATTGGCTAATAAAGATGAAAGGAAGTGCGATAGTTTCTTCTTTAGAAACACTTCAAAACAAAGGTATTATTTTTTCATATAATGAAGGCTATAAATTTACTTATACTGGCATAAGATTACTTGCATATTTTAAAGAAGAAAAAATAATTCAAAGACTTTTTAAAAAATAATCAAAAAATGAATATAATATTTATGAAATGATAACTAAATTTTTTTATTATCTTTATCATAAATTTTTAAAATTTTTCTTACCCTTAATTAGAATTCCTTTTCCAAGATTAATCAAAGGAGAAGGATCAATTTTACAAATTAAATATATACTTAAACCTAACTACTTTCATCCATTAATAATTTGTAGTCCAAGCATAATAAAAAATCACCTTCTTGATTCTTTACTTGAAGATTTTAAAATTAACAATATTGATTATTCTGTTTATTCAAATGTTAAACCTAATCCTACTACTTCATTAGTTTATGAAGGAAGAGATTTTTTTATTGATAACAAATGCGATTCCATTATTAGTGTTGGTGGTGGAAGTGCAATAGATCTTGCTAAAATTATTGGTTTATTAATTACAAATTCTAAAGAAAATATTCTTGAGTATAAAGGCTTATTAAAAGTTAAAAAGAAACCTGTATTTAATATTGCTATTCCTACTACTATTGGATCAGGATCTGAAGCTAGTGTTGCAGCTGTTATTACTGATGAAAAGAATAATGATAAGTTTGCTATTAATGATCCAAAGTTAGTACCTGATGTTGCTTTGCTTGATAGTAATCTTTTAGCTAATCTTCCAAAGAATATTATTGCAACAACAGGAATGGATGCTTTAACTCATTCTATTGAATCTTTAATTGGTCGTGCAAGCAACAAATTTATAACTAAAACTTCACTAAATTCAATTAAATTAATATATAACAACTTATATAATTGTTATCAAAACGGCGATAATGAAAGTTGCAAAAATATGCAACTTGCATCCTACTATGCAGGTGTATCTTTTACAAGAGGTTTTGTTGGTTATGTACATGCTTTATCTCATTCTCTTAGTGGTGAATTTGATATTCCTCATGGATATGCAAATGCAATCTTATTACCAGTAGTTTTAGAATACTATGGAAAAAGTATTTATAATAAATTATCACTTGTTTCTGATTGCTTAAATCTGACTGAAAAAGATGCGTCTAAAAAAGATAAAACTAACGCTGTTATTACATGGATTAAAGAATTAAATCAAGCTATGGGTATTCCTAAAAAGTTTTCTTTAAATATTACTGAAAATGAAATTGAAAAATTAATGTCTCATTCTTTACTTGAATCTAATCCTTTCTATCCTGTACCTAAAGTTTTATCATCTGAAGATTTAGGTAATATATATCATTTAGTACTATAATTCTTTTTCAATTTCTTTTATAACTTTTTCAACTTGTTTTTTTAAATCTTCTAATGATGAATTATTTTTAATAATATAGTCTAATCTATGTTTTTTTTCGTTGTATTTATTTTGCTTATCTAAGAAAAGTTTCTCTTTTATATACTTGTCTTTTCTTTCTTTTAAGAACTCAATGTTGTTTTCTGATTCTACACCTATATTTACTGCACACAGATTTTCCATTCTAGCATTAAATAACAAAGGTATTTCTAGTACTTTT
Source organism: uncultured Erysipelotrichaceae bacterium (assembly GCA_902773085.1). Classification (GTDB taxonomy): domain Bacteria; phylum Bacillota_I; class Bacilli_A; order RFN20; family CAG-288; genus Enterosoma. The sequence goes on along the minus strand of CACYDF010000143.1, from coordinate 6,277 downwards.
TTCTTTCCGTTATTATTTATAAAAAATTCATTAATTCTATCTCTAATTATATTGAAAATATATGTCTCGTATTTTTGTTTAAAATTAGGGTTTTTTACCATTTGAGAAATTAATAATTCTTTATCAAGATTATCTCCATTAAAAATGTTCTTAAATGATTTTTTTATTTCTTTTAATTCTTCTTTATCTGAATATAGTCTTTTTACTTCTTCATCTGCATTAAATAGTTCATATCCTTTTTCTTTAAAAAGACATGATACTGTGGTTTTTCCACTAGCTATATTCCCAGTAATTGCAACACTTATTCCAACATTTTGGCAGTGTGGACAATAATATGTACTTCTTCCATCGATTTTTTTTCTTTCAATTTTAACTAAATTACATCTAGAACATGTTTCTTTTTCTTTGCCGTAAACTTTTAAGAACGATTGGAAACTACCATGAATCTTTTTACTAGCTTGATATGTCCTTATTGTAGATCCGTTATTCTCTATGGCTTCTTCTATTATTCTTTTTGCTTCTTTAATTATGCTTTTAGCTTCTATATCTGTTATTTCCCTTCCTTTTTTAAATGGAGAAATATTTGATGCAAATAAAACTTCATCTGCATAAATATTACCAAGTCCAGCAATAATACTTTGATCTAAAAGTAATTGTTTAATACATTTATTTGATTTATATATCTTATTTATAAGATATTCTTCATTTTTTATTTGACTAGGTTCTAGTCCTAAATTAGATAAAGGTCCTCTTTCTTCTTCTTTTAAAAAATAAGTGACCCCAAATTTTCTTGTATCATAAAAAGCGAGATTATAATCATTATCTAAGGGTATATATAAAGATAGATGTTTATTAGATAATTTACTCTTTTCTTCGTAAAACAATTTTCCTTCCATTCTTAGATGAAAGATGAGTTTCCCTCTATTCTCTAAATGTATAATTAAGAACTTTCCTTCTCGAGAAAGAGAAGAAATTTTAGATTTGTTGACTTTATTTTTATACTCGTCTATGTCGGTTTGAACACAATTTAAATTATATATAACTGGTAATGAAAAAGTTCTTCCTATTAATGATTTGGATAATTCTCTTTTTACTGTTTCTACTTCAGGAAGTTCAGGCATAATTAATGTACCTCATACCAAGTATTTGCAACCTTTTTATCAGCAACAAGTGGAACATCAAGTTTCATTGCTTCTTCCATGCATTTTTGTAGTTTCTCTGGGATAATATCTACTTCATCTTTTGGTACTTTAAAAATGAGCTCATCATGAATTTGTAAAACTATTTTAGTTTTGTATTCTTTAAGTAATTCTTCACATTTTAGCATAGCTACTTTAATTAAATCAGCTGCACTTCCTTGTATTACAGTGTTAATTGCTGCTCTTTCATTGAAGTTTCTTAAGGCAAAATTAGATGAATTTATCTCTTTGAGATACCTTCTTCTATTTAAAATTGTCTTAACATACCCTTTTTCCTTAGCATATTTAATAGTTTCTTCTTGGAATTGACTAATACCATTAAATGTATTTTTAAATGATTCTATAAGATTTTTAGCTTCTTCACGGCTAATTCCTAACTGAGTTGATAGTCCAAAAGGCGAAATTCCATAAATTATGCCAAAATTTACTGCTTTTGCCTTTCTTCTTTCATCTTCAGACACATCTTCTATCTTTTTATTGAATACTTTTGCTGCTGTTGCACTATGAATATCGTGCCCTTGAGCAAATATTTCTTGTAAATCCTTGATTTTGGCTAAATGTGCAAGCATTCTTAACTCTATTTGAGAATAATCGATAGAAAGAAGGTAGAAATCATTATTTGGATAGAAAAATGCTTTTCGTAATTGTTTCCCCTCTTCATTCCTTATTGATATATTTTGTAAATTAGGTTCACTCATTGATAATCTACCAGTTGATGTTAAGGCTTGATTATATATTGCGTGAATCTTATTATCTAATCCTACATGTTTAGGTAAAGCTGAAGTATAAGTAGAAACGATTTTAGAATATAACCTATATTCAATAATTAGAGGTATAACTTCATGATCATAAATATGACTAAGTAGGACTTCACTACCTGTTCCTTTTTCTCCTTTATACTTCTTAATTCCTAAATCAACAAAGAGAATATCTTCTAATTGCTTTGGTGAATTGATATTAAATTCTTTGCCAACTAAAGAATAAATATTGGATTTTAATTGTTCTATTTTTTTATTGTATTCAATCTCTATATCAGAAAGAATTTTTGTATTAATTGGGAAGCCTTCTATCTCCATTTTTGCAAGTAGGAAAGATAGAGGTAATTCAACATTTTTAAATAGGTCATATTCGCCTTGTTCTTTTAAAGTGGAAGTTACTTCTTCTTCAAGTTGATATGAAGTATATAAAGCTTCTCCCATAAAGTTTTCATCTTTGTTAATTACTCTATTATAAAAGAAAAATATTTCTTCCTTTTTCTGACCAAAATCTGGATTTAATAAATAAGTCGCAATTAATAAGTCAAATCTAGGATTATTAACAAAAGAAAAAGAGTTTCTAAATAGTAAAACATTTAAACCTTTTAAATCAAAGACAATTTTGCTTTTTTCACTTTGCAAATACTTGTTAAATTCACTATCATTTTTTGCTTTCTCTAAAGGAAGTTTATAAATCTTACTACTACTAATTAAAAAGAAAGAATATAGAGTTGCAACATTTTCATTTGCTTCAGATGAATCAAATGTTATACCTTCAATTTCTTCTTTAATTTCTGAAAGAGAACTAATTGAAATCACTTCATTCTTTTTAGTCTCTGTATTAAAAAGAGATAACTGCTGCTGGTTTAAAACAATATCATGCATTGAACTGATTTTAGATAAGAATTGATTAAACTGATACTTCAAATAGAAGGGAGTTAATTTATTTTCATCATAAGGTACATAAGATGACTTTTCATATTCTTCTTTTAAATCAATATCTGTAATAATTGTCGCAAGTTTTTTGAAAAACAAAGCTTCTTTCTCACCTTCTATTAATTTTTGATTAAGTTTGTTCGATGGGTCTTTTTTGGCGTTTTCAAAGATATTTTCAATATTACCAAATTCGTTTAATAACTTAAAAGTGGTTTTTTCTCCAACGCCTTTTATTCCTAAATAGTTGTCGCTAGGATCTCCTGCAATTCCTTTAAAATCAACAACTTGATTTGGATAAATTCCAAATAAAGAATGCAAGTTGTTTTTATTATAATCAACTACTTCACTTAGTCCCTTCTTTAAAAATCTAACTGTAATATTTTCTCCTAAATCAAGCAGCTGTAAAAAATCTTTATCAGATGAAAACAGAATTACTTGATCTCCTTTTTGCGCAGCTATTTTAGCCATTGATCCAGCAAGATCATCTCCTTCATATCCATCTTTCTCTAACCAAAAAATATTCATTGCATCAAGAAGTTCTCTTGCTATTGGCATCTGAATAACTAGTTCATCTGGAGCCTTGCTTCTTTGTGCTTTATATTCTGCATATTCTTGTTTTCTAAATGATGGTTTTCTTGTATCAAAAGAAACAAAGATGTGGTCTCCTTTTCCAAGGTCTGATTTTATTTTATTTATTAAATTATGAAAGGCATAAATAGCATTGGTTGGAATGCCATCTTTATTGACCATTAAATTACCTGTATATGAAGTAGAATAGTAAGACCTAAAAAGTAATGAATTACCATCTATAATATATGTCTTACTCATTTGCTTTCTCCTTTCATTTTTGCTTCTTTAATATCATCAATTAATTTAGTTTTATAAGTGTTATTAAAGTTACCTTTTATCATAACACAAGATCCTTTATTTATCTTTGTGTTTTTATCTAATTTAATTGTATATTCTTCTAAGTTAGAAATAATATCAATTGTTCCATATTTTTCTAGATTTGTATTATCAGAAACAATATAAGGTTTATATCCTTTTTTCTCTTCTACTAAGTTATCAAGATTAGTAGAAGCAATAATACCTACTGCTCCTTTTTCTTGAATTAATTGTTCAAAGATATTTATATTTCTATTACCTTTATCAACGTTTATAATAAAGTCCTCGATTTCTTGTTCGTCTGAATAAAATTTAATTGCATCTAAATATAATTTTGTATTTTCTTTTAATAACATTCTATATTCATTTAAAGAATCAAATGCACCTGCATCTAATAAACTATTTAATGCTTTTCTATTTTCTTCGTTATTAAATAATTCTTTATTCCTAATTAAAAAGTTTAAATAAGAATTATATTTCCCTTTATCTCTTTCTTTTAGTATTGATTCAATAAAAATAGAATTAATATTCTTTATCTTTAATGACAGATATATTTTTTTATCAACGAATTTAACTGTATCACTTGATTGATTGATATCTGGATTTGTAAAAATAAAGCCTCTTTCACTAAGTTCTTTATATATTTGAACAAATTCTTTTGACCCTATTCTGCTTTCTTCGATAGAAACTGAATAAAATTCTTCTGGAAAATGGGTTTTATAGTATAAAAGTGTATATGTAATTAGTCCATAACCATAAGAATGTGCTTTATTAAAGCCATAATTAGAAAATTTTTCTATATCTTTGTAGATTTTATTTGCTATATCAATACTTATATTTTTATTTTTAGCACCTGAAATGAATTTAGAATAGTATTTTTTTATTTCTTCTTCGTTTTTCTTAGATATTGCACGTCTAAGTAGATCTGCTTCACTTAATGAAAATCCTGCAATAATTTTTACTGTTTCCATTATTTGTTCTTGATAGAGCATAATTCCATAAGTATCTTTCAACACTTCTTCAAGAGATTTATCTAAATATGTGGTTCTTTCTTTTTTGTGTTTTCTTTGAGCAAAAGTATATACATAATTTTTTGCTCCTGGTCTAATTAAATCAATAAGTTCACATAAATCTTTAAATGAATCTGGTTGAATTAAATCTATATCTTTTAATGTTGTTAAAGAATTATCAAGTTGAAAAATATTATTAATATGTTTCTTACATAATACTTTATATACATCTTTATTTTCTAAGTCTGAATAAATATCAGGAAGTTTCTTTTTATTATTTACAATTTCTTCTTCTACATGTTTAATAAAAGTTAAATTAGATAAAGCTAAGATATCTAGTTTTAAAAATCCTAACTTTTCCATTGCTCCAAATTCATATCCACAAAGAATCATTCCGTTATCTTTTTTTACAATTTGGCAACATTCGCTAATTGGTTTTTCACTAACAATTACTCCCGAAGCATGGATAGAAATATTAACAGGTAAATCAATTATTTTTTTTGCTACATCAATTAGCTCAGCATAACTTTTCTTTTTTAAATTTTCTTTAAATGCTTCTCCAAGATATGGATCCTTTTCTGCTTTTTCAAAAGATGAGGCTGTTGAACTAATTGAAGAAAGAAGAGGAGATAAAGTATTATCAGGATATCCTAATACTGGTGCAACAAGTTTAATTGCACTTCTTGGTTTAAGTGTAGAAAAAACAATGATATTACATACTTGATTAGGATTAGAATTATACTTGTTATATAAATAAGAAATAACTTCATCTCTCCTTTCAGAATCAAAGTCAATATCAATATCTGGCATTGTGACTCTCATAGGATTAAGGAATCTCTCAAATGATAAATTAAACTTAATCGGATCAAGAGAAGTAATACCTAAAAAATAACATGTTAGTGATCCACCTGCACTTCCTCTTGATGGTCCTATTTTAATGTTATTGTTTTTTGCAAAAGAAACATAATCTTCGACTAAAAGGAAGTAAGAAGAAAACTTCATATCAGAAATAATTCTAAGTTCATAGTCTAATCTTTCTTGATATTGTTTTGTGTCTTTCTTTAATCTTCTCATCCCTTCATATGCTTTATCTTTTAATTTCTTATCATCGTCACTAAAAGATATAATAGAGCCTATTTTTCTGTAAAAATCAAACTTAATTTTGTTTAGCAACTTCTCTTGATTAATAAGAAGATTTTTGTTATATATCTTTTCTAATGATTGAATTGATAGAAGAAAATTGGGGCCTTCTGAATTGTTTTGCCTTTCTTTTTTTTCTAATGCGGAAAGAAAAATATCATAGTAATAGGCATCTTTCTTTTCCAAATATTTAACTTCGTGAAATGGTATTACATCATATGAACATGTTGATGCAAACTCTATAATCTGATTTACATTTTCATAATCTTCTTTTGTATAAAGGCCTATTCCTAAATAGAAATCATCCCCAAATATTTTTTTTATTTTCGCAAGCTCTCTTGCCATCTTATCT
>CACYDF010000142.1 GCA_902773085.1 uncultured Erysipelotrichaceae bacterium | reverse complement strand
CATGATAGAAGATATGCAATTGATGCTACAAAGATAAAAAAAGAACTTGGATGGTCACCAAAATATAATGTTGCTGATGGATTAAAACAAACCATCAAATGGAATATCAATAATTCCACTTGGATTAAGCATGTTATTTCAGGTGAATATCTTAAGTGGATGGAAAGATACAAATAATTAGTTTATTGTAATTAAATCTATTGTTTTAATTCTTGATGAATATATCTTTTAAGTGCGTCTTGCCAAGTAGGCAGAAGTGAAAACCCATTTTTAATAAGTGATTCTTTACTAAGTCTTGAATTAAGTGGTCTTCTTGCCTGGTTTGGATTCATTTTTAAATAGTCATTTGTAGACACCTTATTCACTTTAATATCTAAATTACATTCGCTAAATATTTTACTTGCAAAGTCAGCCCAAGAAGTAAAACCATCATTTGTAACATGATAGATTCCATATTTGTTTGTTTCCATCATTTCGACCATTTTTTTTGCAAGATCATATGAATAAGTTGGTGAACCAATTTGATCATCAACTATATTTAATTCTTTCTTCCCAGATTTAGCTAAATTAATCATTGTTTTAACAAAGTTATTTCCATTAATTCCAAATAGCCAAGATATTCTTAGTATAAAGTACTTATCTAGTGTTTTAATAACATTATCTTCACCAAGAGATTTACTTTTACCATATATTGATAATCCATTCTTTGGTGAATTAATTTCAAATGGAGTAGATCCTTTTCCATCAAAAACATAATCAGTAGATATTAAAAACATTATTGCACCAACTTCTTTAGCAGCTTTTGCAATATATAATGGTGCATCACTATTTACTTTATAAACTAAATCAGCATTATTTTCAGCTTTATCTACTGCAGTATAAGCTGCATTATGAAAAATAATATTAGGTTTATAATCTAATATCATTTTATTAACAGCCTTTTCATCAGTAATATCTAATGTATCTATATCAGTACCTAAAAAATTAGAATATCCTTTTTCTTTTAATACCCTAATACAATCATGCCCAAGCTGACCATTAACTCCAGTTATAAATATTTTTAAAGCTTTGTTCATAATATCAAAGAACTATTTTACTCTCACTTAGTTTAGGATGTTTCTTATCTTTATCAGAAAGATCAATATTATTAATATCAGGCCATTTGATATTAATAGTTGGGTCATTATAAATAATTCCACCTTCATCATTTGGATGATATATTTCATCACACTTATAGACAAATTCAGCTGTATCACTTAAAACTAAAAAACCGTGAGCAAAACCTCTAGGAATATAAAACATTTTTTTATTAGTTGAAGAAAGATATACTCCAACATATTTCCCATATGTTTTAGATCCTTTTCTTAAATCAACAGCAACATCAAATACTTCGCCTTGAATTACTCTAACAAGTTTAGCTTGTTGATATTTAATTTGAAAATGAAGTCCCCTTAAAACTCCTTTATGCGATTTAGAATGATTATCTTGAACAAATTTAGATTTAATTCCTGCTTTAATAAATTCATCTTCTTTGTATGTTTCTAAAAAGAAGCCACGACTATCTTCATATACTTTTGGAGTTATTATTTCTACTCCTTCAATTTCAGTTTTCTCAAATTCAAACATAATTAATACTTAATTTTTCCTTTAGCAACATTGAGCAGGTGCTGGCCATATTCATTCTTTACCATTTCATTTCCGTATTTCATAAGTTGTTCTTGACTAATCCAGTTATTCTTAAATGAAATCTCTTCAGGACAACATATCTTTAATCCTTGATGTTCTTCAATGGTTTTAACAAAGTTTGATGCATCAATTAGAGATTCATGAGTGCCTGTATCAAGCCATGAATAACCCCGGCCAAGTAAAGTGACGTGTATATTTTTTTCTTCCAAATAAATGTTATTTAAAGAAGTTATTTCAAGTTCTCCTCTACTAGATGGAGTAATAGTTTTTGCTTTTTGACTTACACCACTAGGATAAAAATATAAACCAGTCACTGCATAGTTTGATTTTGGTTTCTTTGGTTTTTCTTCAATTGATTTAGCATTATTATTTTTATCAAATTCAACAACCCCATATCTTTCTGGATCTTTTACATAATATCCATATATGGTTGCTATTTTTTCATTTTCTGCTCTACTAACTGAATTTAATAAATGTTTCTTTAATCCATCTCCATAAAAGATATTGTCACCTAAAATAAGTGCACAGGCATCTTTGCCTATAAACTTCTCACCAATAATAAAGGCTTGAGCAAGTCCATCAGGAGAGGGTTGGATAGCATATGAAAGTTTAATTCCAAATCTAGAACCATCCCCAAGAAGAGACTTAAATCTAGGAGTATCACTTGGAGTTGAAATAATTAGAATATCTTTGATTCCAGCAAGCATTAAAACAGATATAGGATAGTAAATCATTGGTTTATCATATACTGGTAAAAGCTGTTTACTTGTTACTAATGTAATTGGATAAAGCCTTGTTCCACTTCCACCTGCTAAAATAATTCCTTTCATACAAAAACCTCATTACACATATATTATATAAAACAATCAATAAAGATATATCCTTTTTGAATCTAAACTTCATTTATGACTAACCATACGCCGTGTCTTTCAATTACTGTAATTACAGTAAATAATCAAAAAGTTATATAATATATCAATTGGAGTAACTAGGATATTATGAGTATAGCTGCTGTTATGGTCACATATAACCGATTAGAAAAGTTAAAAAGGGCTATTTCTGCTTATGAAGAATCAACTTTAAAACCAGATTATATGGTCATTATTAATAATAATTCTACTGATGGAACTACTCAGTTTTTAGAAAAGTGGAAAAATAAAGATTCCAGCATAAAAAAGATTGTAGAAACATTAAAAGAGAATATTGGAGGATCAGGTGGTTTTAAAAAGGGATTAGAAATTGCCTTATCTTTACCTGTTGATTATATGTTTATTGCAGATGATGATGCATATATTGATAAAGGTGCACTAGAAATTTTAAATAAAAGAATATCCAAAGATACTAGTATATCTTCAGTTTGTTGCCAAGTTGTTGAATATGGTGATGTTGGAGTAGCTCATAGAAGAATAATATCTGTTAGGAAAAACAAACTGCTAGATTTAAGTGTCCCAGTTGAAGAGTATAAAAAGGAAGAATTTGAACTTAATGTATTTAGTTTTGTTGGATGCATGATAACAAAGGATGCTATTTCCAAAGCGGGATTACCAAGAGATGATTTTTTCATATATTTTGATGATACTGAATATAGTTTGCGTATTGCTAAACAAGGGAAGATTATTTGCCTGCCTAAAGCAAAAATATTTCATGACATGGTTCCTCAGAATGTAGTACTTTCATGGAAAAACTATTATGCTACAAGAAATAGATTTTTAACTATCAAAGAACACTTTGATAAAAAAGTATACAAAAAATTTATAAGCAAAAATAAACTTCTTTTAATAAAAGATTTACTAACTTTCCAAAGAAAGTCATTCAAAATCAGATACTATAGTATAAAAGATGCAAATAGAAATATATCTGGAATAAGTGAAAGATTTAAACCTGGTAAAAAAATATAATTATTTACGTCCAATAGAAATATATTCAACACCTTTCATATCTTGAAGGTCATATAAGTTTCTACCATCAAAAACTACAGGTGTTTTCATATTAGAAATAAAGTCTTCAGCAGTGAGTGTTCTAATCTCATCCCATTCTGTAAATATTAAACAAATATCTGCTTTATTTAAAGCATCTTTACTTGATTTACAATATTCAATTTGAAACGGGAATAACTTTTTAAAATTATTCATCCCAACTGGGTCAAATGCTCTAATCTTAACTTTTTCATTTAACAAAAGTTTAATTACATCAATCGATGGTGCTTCTCTTAAATCATCAGTTCCTTTTTTAAAAGTTAAACCAAGTACAGCAATTGTCTTTCCATTTAAATCAGAATACTTTTCTTTTAATTTTTTATAAAGGATAACTTTTTGACTAACGTTAACTTCAATGGCTGCACTAATTGTTTTTAATTCATAATTATATTCGTCTTTTAAAAGATGATATAAGGCCTTAGTATCTTTTGGAAAACATGAGCCACCAAAACCACATCCAGCATGAAGAAATTTACTTCCAATTCTATCATCATATGACATACCAAGAGCAACATCTTCAACATCGGCTCCAAGATATTCACAAGCATTTGCTATATCATTCATATAAGATATTTTTAGTGCAAGAACATCATTAGATGCGTATTTAATCATTTCTGCACTTCTTCTATTTGTAAAAACTTTTGGAGCATCAAAGTTAGCATATAATTTAGTTAACATTTCTTTAGCTTTATTGTTTTCAGTTCCAATTACAATTCGAGATGGTTCTAAAGTATCATCAACAGCTCTTCCTTGTGCAAGAAATTCAGGATTAGATGCTACATATATTTTCACTTTGTTTTTAAGATTTTTAAGTATTAGTTTTTCAACTTTATCATTTGTTCCAATAGGAACAGTTGATTTAACAACAATTACACAGTCCCTTTCAACGGATTCAGCAATTTGCTTAGCTACTTCAAATACATAATCAAGATTTGCTGATCCATCTTCTTTTTCAGGAGTACCAACTCCAATGAAAATAAAATCAGCATCCTTGTATGCTTTTTTATAGTCAGTTGTATAATGCAGTCTACCAGCTTTATTATTACGAATCATCAACTCATCAAGACGTGGCTCATAGATAGGCGAAATACCATTTTGCATCATCTTGACTTTTTCTTCATTAACATCAACACAAATTACATTGCTTCCTTTTTCTGCAAAGCAAACACCGGCAACTAAACCTACATATCCAGTTCCAGCAACAGCAACATTATACATTGAAATCTCCTTTCACAGTTTTGAAATATTCGATGGACTTATCTAGTCCTTCATCTAATTCTATCTTTGGTTCCCAATTAATTAATTTTTTAGCAAGAGAAATATCTGGTCTTCTTTGAGTAGGATCATCACTTGGCAAGGGCTTATAAATGATTTTACTTTTTGTCTTTGTTTTGCTAATAATTTTTTTTGCTAATTCAAGCATTGTAAATTCTCCTGGATTACCTAGATTAATTGGTCCTAGAAAATCGCTCTTAGTATCCTCCATTACTTTTACTATCGCATTAATTAAATCATCTACGTAACAAAAACTTCTTGTTTGACTTCCATCACCATAGATAGTAATATCCATATTATTTAGTGCTTGACAAATAAAATTTGAAACAACTCTTCCATCATTTGGATCCATATATTTTCCATACGTATTAAAAATACGTACTATTTTTATCTTAGTTTTATACTCTCTGTTATAATCGAAAAATAGAGATTCTGCACATCTTTTACCTTCATCATAACAAGAACGAATTCCAATTGGATTAACATTGCCCCTATAATCTTCTTTTTGGGGATGTACTAGAGGCTCTCCATAAACTTCACTTGTTGAAAACTGAAGAATTTTGGCATCATGTTTTTTTGCTAGTTCAAGCATATTTAATGCGCCTATGACACATGTCTTTGTAGTATTAGATGGTGATTTTTGATAAGCAGGAGGTGAAGCTGGGCAAGCAGCATTATATATTTCATTAATATCTAAATCTATTGGATTTAATACATCGTGTTTAATAAATTTAAAATTTTTATTCTTCATTAAATCTTTAATATTAGCTTCCCTACCAGTAAAAAGATTATCAAGGCAATATACATAATAGCCCTTATTAATCAAGTAGTGACATAGATTGGAGCCAAGAAATCCAGCTCCTCCAGTGACTAAAACTTTTTTCATAAAACAACCTCTTTTGACCAATCTACCTTCGGCGATAAAAAGGCCTTTTCACCATGAGTAGATAACCCTGGTATTGGAGAAACCATCACTCTATTTTTCAATCTTATATCAATAAAAACATATAAATCATATGGATGTTTAGTATTAGTCCATTTCCAAAAAAACTTTTTATCTTTTTTTAGTGTTTTTACTCTTGAAGCAAACGTCATAGTAGTACTTAATATTTTTTGCCAGAAAAATTCACCATCAAAAAATACTCGTGAATCTTTATATAGAGAACTATAAATGTAATCTTTATCATATTTATCAGGGTGATCATATAAAGTTAAGTAGTCAATATTAAGAGATGTAAAACCAGACTTAATTGCATCATAACTTTCTTTCTTATGAAGATAGTCGTTCTCTAAAAAATAGACAACATCATTATCATTAAATGATAATGCTTTTTCGTATACTAATCTAAAGGTGCCAGCACCATGGCCAACAGAAACTTCATATATTTGTTTCCTATTAACTTTATATTCATCGCAGAGTTTATAAAGCCACTCCATAGTTTCTTTTGAACAATTATCACACATAATATGCCAATCAACTATAGCTGGGGAAAATCTTTCAAGAGCATTTTTTAAGCAGTTATAACTAGTAATATAGTCAGGCTTGTCTTTTGGATATCCTTTATCCGAAGTACGATAAAAAATATGTAATTTAAAATCTTTATTTAATACTTTGTTTTTTTTATTAATTCTTCTTGATTGGCTTATTTTAATTTTAGAATAAATTTTAGTTAATAATCTCATATTAATACACTTAATCTTCCAAACAATATTTTATCATTTATGTAAAGAAATATTATACTTTTGTTATCTCATATTATTACTTTTACAACTTATTATATACTTTAAACTAAATGATAGAATACTAATAAATTAAACTATTTCTTTTTTAATTTTGAAAACAGAAAATATTCCATTTTTCCTAAAGAAGAAGTTAACTTAAAAATAACTCTTTTTATAAATCCAATGTGCTGATATTTAACTAAATAGTAGTAAGCTGATTTCATCGATTCTCTGTATTTTTGTTTAGAGCGAGTATCATGTTGAATATGATTATGAATATAAGTATCAGTTGTAATAAATCCAACATTATAACTAATATCAGATATCTTTTTGCAAATTATGTTTTCTTCATAAAAGAGGAATGTATGTTCATCAAACATACCTATTCTTTCTAGTATATCTGCCTTAAAAAACATAAACGATCCTCTAATAACATCACATAAAACTAATTCTTTAGAATAGTCAATAATCTTATGTTTCTTGTAATTATTTTTTTTACGTGTTAAGTAAAGATTAAATTTTAGGCAATCAGAAAACGTTTGAAAATCCCAAGCAAAATCAGAATCTATATTTTTATCTCTATCTAGCATCATTGGAGAGACACAGGCAAGATTATCATTCTTTTCTAACACGCTATAACATTTTTCTAATGCCTTTTTTTCAACTATTACATCTGTTCCCAAACATACAATATATCTAGGATTTAAGTTTTTAATTGCATACGCAATACCAATATTATTGCCAGAAGCAAAACCTTTATTTTCTTTTGCCTTAATGACAGTGATAGTATCGTTACAAAGTTTTTTTAATTCTTCAAAAGAATTATCAGGTGAATTATTATCAACAATTATGTAGTGATCAAAAAAACCATCAGCTAGACCTTTATTGATGATATTTACACAATTATTCTTATCACAATAATTGAGAAGAACGCATACAGTCTTTTCTTTCATATTTAAAAACTAGATATTATATTCTATCAACAACTGCCTTATAAATGCAGGATTTTGTTTTAATGATTCTGCGGAATACTTTAATTTATTTTCTTTTAATATTACAAACGTTGAGAAGAGAATAAAAAGTGCCCGAGAATATGTAACAATATCGCATGTAAGGCCCACAATGACAAAAGACACTGTAAACATCATTAAGATTAATTTATCATTACCAGAGAATCTATTGCTAAAAGCAAATAGCCTATATATTAAAAATAGCAAAGCTGTTAGTCCTAAAATTCCTGTATTAGTTAGTGCAAATAAATACATATTATCACCGAATACTTTATCTAGTTTATATCCTATTCCAAAGAAGTATCTATGCGAGCTTAAATACTGATTAAATATATCAGCCCAAATTGTAAATCTTCCATTGGATGAAGTTAAAAAATCATCTTTAAAAAGTCTAAGTAGACGATTACTAATAAATGACTGGACAATATCGCTATTTGTATATAAAACTATAAATATTGAAATAAAAAATATGAAGTAAGCTGGTTTAAATCTAATCTTGGAACGAGCAAATATAATTAGTAAAACAACAATTAAAGCTAAAATAGTAATACGAGTATAAGATAAGAAATTGGCTAAAATTGATAGAAATAAAGTTAATATATTTAGTCTTTTCTTTTTGTTATTTAAAATGCAGTAAATACTAAAAATTGAAATCATAACCATATTAGAACCTAGGTTAGAAGATTCTCTATATATTCCACCAGCTCTATGAAGGGGTATTTTACCAATCCACATAAATTGAATCGATGCAAATTGACTATCCTGAATAAAGAATAAAGTTATACAAATAACAGTAAGTAATAAGCACATAAAACTAGTATGATTGATAATCTTTTCTCTATTTATGTTTGGTTTTGTATACTCGTGATAAAAAATTGTTATTGCAAGAGGCAGCTCAATTAATCTAATTAACCTAAAAAACATAGTAAGAGAGTAATATCCACTCACAAAGCAAGTAATATGAGAGATGATCGCACATGCTATAAAAAATAATAGTGGTTTAGTAAACTCGTTTTTATGGAGTCTCTTCTTTTTAGTAAACAAGTACATAATAGGAATTAATATATCCCCAAGATTTATTAATATATCATTAATAAAAAAACCAGGTGACGCAATAACTAAAAATAATAACATGTATATCAATTTATATTCTCTTTTAACAATAAATAAGATATAGAGAAAGAAAAGGATATTTACTACTAAGGAAAATGCAAAATCAATCATTTGTTTTCCCCCTTAAGTATAGAAAGGTAAATATTTCTTAATTCTTTAGAACTATTTTCAATTAAATATTTTTTTTCTTTAAAACAATCATATGAAGTTACTCTTTCAAATGAATGATTAAGAATATATTCAGACCAAACTCTTGGGTCTTTAATTGGTAATTGAACAGAGTTATCACATAGTAATACTTCATTGCTAATAGTATTTGAAAAGATGGACGGTAATCCATTGGCTTGAGCTTCAATTCCAGATACTGGCAGTCCTTCATGAAGTGAAGGAAGTAGGAAAATATCAGCAGCAGAATAGTATTTTTCGATTTTAGATTGTGGAGATAAAAAAGTAATACTTTTAGATACATTGTGCTTTTGGGCATATTTTATTAATTTGTCTCTACAATGCCCATCACCTATAAGCAATAGATGATATTTATTATTTTTTTCAAACAATTCTTTTAAAACATCAATTAAGAAAAACTGATTTTTCTGTTTTGATAATCTACCTATATTAAGTAGCACTATCTTGCTTTCTACTTTTAATTCTTTTCTAATAAATTTTCGATTACTATCTTTAAATGAAAATCTATTATAATCAACTCCATTATTTAAAACAATGTATTCCTTATTAAACAAAAAATCACCAGCAATAGCAGAACAAGCAATATTTAAACTAGAATACTTCTCATTTTTTTTATTAAGAAAATGATAGAAATTCTTTATTCCAAATATGTCATTTTCAATACGCGTATTATGGGAATGAACAATAGTTTTGATATTTGCTTTTTGCCTAAATATTTTTGCATATGTGAATCCAATTGAATTACACACATTTATATGCACAATATCAGCATCAATTTTCTTTATTCTTTTTAAAGCTTTAATTGTATGTAAATCTCTTTTAATTGGGTTAGATATTACTGAGTCATTCAATGACTCAAATTCAATTGATAAATTATTAAGAATATCATCATAAATATTAGTTTCTTTTTGACCAACCAAGATTTTAAAACTAAAATCTTTCATATCAAAATGACTAAGTAAATTAATTATCAGAGATTCAACTCCACCCGAAGTCCACCTATCATTGAATATAATTACTCTAGTCATTATTATCTCCAAAAATAAGATTATATAGTCCAGCTAGTCCTTCTTCTTGCTTTTTTGAAATATACGAAAGTCTTTCATCAATTTGATTAATATGCCTTTCCCTTATATCAATATCAAATGATTGCATTATACGATTTTTAATTTCATTAACATCATACGGATTAAAATATAAAACCGAATCACCACACACTTCAGGAATAGAAGTTATAGCAGAAGTAGCAACTAAAGTATGATATTTCATGGCTTCAAGAGGAGGATATCCGAACCCTTCATTTATTGATGGATATAAAAAGAGAAAAGCATTTTTATATAAAGTTTCAAGAAGCATGGAATCAATATATCCAAGAAGAATAGTTTTACCATTACTATATTTCTTAAATGGCTTTTTGTAGGTTACACCAGTTAGAACAACTTTAAAATCACTTGGTATTTTATTTTCTTTCATTAACTGACTTACAGCTTCAATACCACGTAAGCAATTTTTCTCTCCTCTAGAGGCACTTATCATCAAAATATATTTTCCTTTCTCAAGATTATATCGTTTTATAAGACTATCATCAGTTTGATTTGCAGTTACTTTCATTGGGGAATAACCAACAAAAATATCCTTAACTTCAGGAAGAAAATTATTAATTGCATATTTAGAATGATAAGAAACAGTTACTAATTTATAATTTGTTGTAATAGCAATTTCTCTTTTATAAAAACCTAACTTTAGTTTTAAATAAAATCTCGGTGCAATTATAGATAAAAACTTTTTAATCCTATTTCGTAATTTCTTTCGTTCTGTCTTTATAAATACACTATCAAACTTTACTTCTACACCTCGTAAGCCATGTTCTGTAAAGATAAATTGTGTTTTTTTAGGAAAAGAAACATTATCATATTGAGAATCAATTAAGCCGCAATAAACAACATCGAATCCTTCCCTATTAAGCAGAATATTATACTCTTTGGAACTACTACATTTATGAATAATTATATTTTGGTAATTTTTTAAAAAACTTTGAATATCTTTGTCATCCGTGGTAACAACATGAATTTGGCCTTTATATCTTCTTGCACAGTAATCAAAAACAGTCTTGGTGTATTCTCCCCCACCATGATTTTTTGCATCTTTGAATCCTGATCCTGTACTAATTAAATCAAATGCTGCCTTC
The DNA here is from genome assembly GCA_902773085.1 of uncultured Erysipelotrichaceae bacterium. GTDB lineage: Bacteria > Bacillota_I > Bacilli_A > RFN20 > CAG-288 > Enterosoma. The sequence continues at coordinate 6,115 of CACYDF010000142.1, read as the reverse complement.
ATAAAAATGATATTTTTTTCAAACACAAAACATATATGTGTTTATATGTTTTACACGAATAAATTATATCATATTAAAACAATATAAATCAGTGGTAATCAGCAAATAAAAAAATTATTTTGATGTAATTTTATCTACAAGAGAATTAATGTTTTCCTTAAAACTATTAAGAGTAAATAATTTTTCAACTCTTGCTTTAGCATTAGTTCCATATTTCTCTCTTAATTCTTTATTCTCATATAGTTTGATTATTGCTTTAGCATATTCTTCATAATTAGAATTTTCAACTTCTAATCCAGTCTCATTTTTGATGTTAACATAATTAACACCACTACCAGGTATTGTAAAAGTAATTGCAGGCTTTCCATAGTACATTGCCTCAGCTAATGCAATACCAAAAGCCTCGTTTTTAGTAATTGAAGGGAAACAAAAGATATCGCTAGTTTGAAAATACGATTTCAAGAGCTCTGGTTCTATTCGACCAACAAACTCAACTTTATTATCATCCTTTGCAAGTTCTTTTAATTTATTAGTTAATGGGCCACTACCACCAATAACAATTTGAAATCTTTCATCTAAATATTTACTAGCTCTAATTAAATATTCCATTCCCTTATATGGGACATGTCTACCTACTGCAAAACATAAACATTTATTTTTGTATTTTTCTTTAATCTGATTAACTAGTTTTTCATTAACTCCTTTTAATCTATCTGTATTAACACAGTTAGGAATAACTACACATTTATTTTTATATTTTGAAAGGAATTCACTATCCCCAATATAGTTTGGACTTGTAGCTACAACTATTTCGCTGCTAGATAATAGCTTATTAGTTTGTCTATTAAAGAATATTTTTAAAAACTTTTGCTTTACTATATCTGCATGATAATAAGTAATTAATTTAAATGTTTTCTTTTTGAGATATTTTAATAAAAAATGAGATGCAAAAGGATTAGGATAGTGAAAGATAACTATATCAGGTTTAAAATCTTTTATTTCTTCTTTTAAGACTTTTTTATAACCAATTGCTATTGGTTGAGAAGCAATAATTACTGGGCAGTTAACTCTAACTACTTCTACCCCATTTACTTTTTCTCTTTTAGTCCCTTTTTCATGATTAAAGCAAATAATTCTTTGTTCTGCATTTTCAAAAGATGAAGCAATATCTTCTGTGACTTGTTCAATTCCACCAACATATGGATTATATCTTTTTGTAATTTGCAATATCTTCATCTAATAACTCCTATATTGTTATTTTAATAAATTCAAGTTTGCCAATGATTTGATAACTTGTAAACTCACTAGGTATTATAATACAATTACCACCTTTACATATTAGGTTTTCATTATTTGATAAGATAGTTCCTTCACCTTCTAAAAAGAGAATTATATCAAACGAGTTTTTCTCTTTAATAATATTTATTTTAGATTTAACTGTATATTTTGAAGAATCAAAATACTCATTCTTGTTAAGGTGTTCAATTATATACTCCTTATCAAACTCGATCAGTTTCTTTTGTCTAATACTTTCATATTGCATTGTATAGTTTAATACATCAAGTGCTTTTTCTAAATGAAGCGGTCTTTTGTTTCCACTTGCATCAACTCGATCATAATCATATAGACGATATGTCACATCTGAACTTTCTTGAATTTCAGCACAAACGATACCTTTGCCAAGAGCATGGATGGTTCCACTAGGAATATAAATACAATCTCCTTTTTTTACTTCTTCATAATGAAGGAGTTGTTCAAAAGTATGATCTTGAAGAGCTTTTCTAATCATTTCAGGAGTGACATCATATTCAAATCCGTAAACAATTTTTGCTCCCTTTTCAGCTTCAAGAATGTACCACATTTCAGTTTTACCCATTTGGTTTTCATTCTTTTTTGCGTATTCATCACTAGGATGAACTTGAACTGAAAGATCTTTATTAGCATCAATTAGTTTAACTAAAATTGGTGAACCATCTTTAAACTTCTTCTTACCAAAGATTTTAGGTTCTAATTTAAAAAGTTCAGATAATGTCTTCCCTTTATATTTCCCATTAGCAACAATTGAAGAACCATTCGGATGAGTAGAAAACTCCCATGTTTCTGCAAGTGGGTTAACATTTAAACATTTATTATATTTTCTTTTTAAATATTCCCCACCCCAAAGATAATCTTTGCCAGTAGGCTCTAATTTGATTAGATACATTATTTCTCCACTTTATATTTATCTAATTTATCTATCTTACCTACTTGAACTTCGATAATCTCTAAATCAGTAATGGCTTTAATAGTGTGATTACATCCACTATTAATTTGAATTACATCACCCGCAATAACTTCTTTTTTAATACCATCTACAGTAATTTCACCTTTACCTGAAATAATATTCCAAGTTTCTTCTCTATTTTGGTGGTGATGGTATGACATATGTTTTCCTTTTTTAAGGCATGCTTTAATAGTAATACTTGAAGTACCTACATCAATAACTTGATAAGTACCCCAAGATTTTTCAGCAACCCTTACTTCATTATCAAATTTATCAACTATACTTTTCAAACTTTGCAAAGAATTTTTTTCAGAAACTAATATTCCATCTTCACTTCCTACAACAATGATATTGTTTAAACCTAAACCAACGATAGGAATCTCTAATTCATTAATTATATTAGTATCTTTACATTTGTCATCAGTATAAACAATGCCTTTATTTTTATCTGACATAACATTAGTCATCATATCCCATGAACCAACATCTTTCCAAGAACCTGAGTATCTAACTACCTGAATACTTTTTTCTTTCTCAACAACAGCATAATCAAAACTGATTTTAGTCAGTTCACTATATTTGCTAAATAAATCTTTATAATCTTTATATTTTATTAATTCGTGTGATTTATCAATTAAATATTTTAGTTTGAAACAAAATACACCAGCATTCCAAACGGCATTTTGCTTAATATAAGTTTTTGCAATTTCTTCAGTTGGTTTTTCTTTAAATTCTAATACATCACTTACTTCATCTTGGCTCTTTGGAATAATATATCCATATTTATCACTAGGATAGCTAGGATTAATACCCATTAAGACAAGATTAGAATTATTCTTTTTTGCATATGTTTCTAACTTACCTATAGTTTTAAAATATGAATCATCTACATATGGATCAACAGGGCATACACAAACATATTCATCATCACTAACATTTTGTTCATATTTTAAAAACGAACATGCAAGAGCAATAGCCGGAAAAGTATCTCTTCTAGTTGGTTCAATACAAACAGATACTTTATCGCCAAGTTGATTTTTAATTGAACTTACTTGTGACTTACTAGTTGCAATTAAGACAGGAGCGTCAAGATTCGATTCAATTTGCCTATATACTCTTTGAACCATTGATTCATAATTATTTTTATTTTTAAATAGTTTTAAAAACTGCTTGCTTCTAACCTCATTTGATAAAGGCCATAACCTTTTCCCGCTACCACCACTAAGTAAAACTATTCTCATATTATTTCTCCAATCCTAATTTATTATATAATTCTTTTCTATACTCACTAAGTGATTTCTCGCTTGAAGAACTATCTTTTCCTTTAATTGAATAATAGAACTTTATTTTTGGCTCAGTTCCTGAAGGCCTAATTGCAATCCAAGAACCATTTTTAAAATAGAATTTTAATACATTAGATTTTGGTAACAAACCAAAATGTTTCTCTGCACTTACATCCTTACTATAATCTATGACTTTAACATCTTCTTTGAACATCTTATTATTACGTGCTATGTTCATAATATTATTAATTTGTTCAACTCCATCTTTGCCTTTCAAAGTAAAACTATCTAGTGCATCTTTATAAAAACCAAATTCAGCATATAATTCAAGTAATCTATCATATAAAGTTATTCCTGATTTTTTATATTTTGCAGCCATTTCACAAATTAACATACTTGATACAACAGCGTCTTTATCTCGCGCATGATCCCCAGCAAGATAACCATATGATTCTTCATATCCCATTAAAAAATCATAATCTCTATTAGAATCTTTTTCTTCTTTGGCTTGTTCAAATTGATTCATCTTTTCTCCAATAAATTTGAATCCAGTTAAAGTTGAAAAGATAGATACATTATGTTTTTTAGCAATTTCACATCCAAGCTCATTTGTTACAATTGTTTTAATAATTGCAGGTTTATGTAATTTTGATATATCTTTGTTATTACAAATATAATCTACTAATAAAGCACCCACTTGATTACCAGTCATTAAAATATAGTCATCTTTATGTCTGATTGCTATACCTACTCTATCTGAGTCTGGGTCAGTACCTAAAACAATATCTGCTTTAATTTCTTTTGCAAGTTCAATACCAAGGTTTAGAGCATTTCTTTCTTCAGGATTAGGAGAAATTACTGTTGGAAAATTACCATCTAATTTAGCTTGATCTTTTTGAACAGTCACTTTTGTAAAGCCATCTTTTTTTAAAATTTCCTGAACAGGGATACAGCCTGTACCATGAAGCGGAGTATAAACTATACTAAGTTCTTTGTTACATTCACAGCTATTAATACTTTGTTTTAATACAGCATCCGTAAATTCATTAGTACAATCTATCAAAGATTCTAACTTCTTATTTCCATCAAACTTAATTAAACTAAAGTCATCTACTTCACTTACAAATTTAATTAGTTCTTTAGCATCTGCTGGAACAAGTTGACATCCGTATTGGTCATAAACTTTATATCCGTTATATTCTTTTGGATTATGACTTGCAGTTACTACTATTCCACCTAAACACTTATAATGCCTGATAGCAAAAGAAAGTTCAGGAGTAGGAACTGGTAAAGAAAATAGATATGTTTTAATTCCATTACCAGTTAAAACATTAGAAGCAATACTTGCAAATTCTTTACTATTGTTTCTTGTATCAAACCCTATTGCAACACCACTTTTTGATAATTTTTCAATAGAAAACTTTTTAATTAAATAATTAGAAAAACCTTGAGTTGCCTTACCAACAATATATTTATTCATTCTATTAGTACCAGCACCCATTATTCCTCTAAGACCACCAGTACCAAATTCTAAGTCTCTATAAAATCTATCTTCTATTTCCTTAGCATCTTTTTCTAAATCTAATTTCTTTAATTCTTCCTTAGTATTAGAATCTATTATTTTGCTTTCTAACCAAGATTTATAAACTTTAATATATTCCATAATTACTCCTTTTATTTACTACTCTTTTTTTAAAATATTCCACTATTATTTTTACAACCTTTTTATTATAAAATAATAAAAATATATATGCAAAACTATATTAAATAAGTGATAATAGTTTTAGAATTTCTTGATGCTATTATTGAGTAATATAAGAACTATTTATTATTGCTTTTGGAATAATATTTTTTATGTAATGATGAAAAGAATTTAGGAAATAGTCCAACTAATAAAACATGTATCTTTCTTTTAATTTTTGGAATAATAAAAATATATTTAAATAGATTTTTTCGAATATCTTTTTCAATAATTTTTCTTGCGTTTAGAATATCTTGATCATCACTATACAAGGTCTTTTTTAAAAATGTTAAACAACCATATATTTTCCTTAAATAGAAATATCGCATGACTTTAGAACTTGCTTTTATCTTTTTTAAATCCTTTTCAATAATATTTGTTTTTTCTAAGACTGAAAGGTATTTTCGCATATTGTCATCAGTAACAAGTGAACCTTCCCTTACTCTATATATATAATGAATTTCATTACAACAAATAAGATTATCAGCTTTAAGTAAAACTTTATACATAACTGGAGTATCTTCCATAAATCCATTATCAAATTTTAAATCATTAACAAAATCTTTAGGAATTAACTTCCCCCAAGATGAAACCAAATATAAATTCTTTTCTTTAAAATAATTAATTAATATTTCTGAATGCCTTATTATAGTTATTCCCTGTTTGATTTCTTCCTTTTTACCAAGGAGTGTATACTCAGCATAAGCAATATCTTTTCCATTAGAATTATTAATTAATACTTGAAGATAATTAGTAGGTATTAAATCATCTCCATCAATAAAAGTGACATAATCTCCTTTAATATGTTTTAAACCAATATTTCTAGGT
>CACYDF010000141.1 GCA_902773085.1 uncultured Erysipelotrichaceae bacterium | reverse complement strand
GTCTATTCTAAGATACCTGGTAAACTCTTTTTCTTTTTGTCAGATAGTGAGTATGATGAAATAAATAAGTGCAAAGAAGACTTAACTCAATATATAAAACTGTTTCCTTTTTTTGGGTTTAGAAAATCACATTGTATTACAAACATTTAATTGAATAATCATATTACTTTTTTAATACAATCAGCAATATTAATAAAATAAATAAAAATCTAATATATTATTAATAATTATTTTTATATAATATATATGTTTTTCTATGGATTATATTGACGCAGAGGTAATTGAACCATTAAGCGATTTAGATATCCTAATAAGCAATTCCAAGAAGAAAAAACTAATATTCCGCATTGGATGTTTATCCCTTATTTTTTTGTGGGTGTTTTTAATAATTCTTTATTTTATTCTTCCATCATATCGACTTGAATCAATAAAAATAGATGGGCTTAGTAGCTTTTCTGAAAATGATGTTTTATCTCTTGGAGGTTATTCTTCAAGAACCCATATCCTAGGAATAAGCAATAATACTTTTGAAAAGAATCTTACTAATAAATCTGATAGTCTTATATTAAAAGCAAAAGCAAATATTTCACCATTTTCTTCAAAAGTCAGCATCATTGAAGATATGCCTATTTTTAATTATGAAAACAAAATATACTTCTTATCTTTATCTGATAAAGAAAGTTATATTGAAAGAGTAAAAAATAATCTTCCAGGTGAAAGAGCACTTTCTGTAGTTGCAAAAATCAATGAAGACACTAATGATTTAACTAACTTAATTGATCTTCATTTAATTGAAAAATTCACTAGTGTAAATAAGATTAATGATGAAGTAAGAAAAGCCATCAATCCATTTTTAGGTATTTCCTTCGATACTTTAAAATATATTTCAAGTATTCAATATACTTCATACTTTGATACATTAAATGTCTATTCATTATGTGATGCCCTGATTGAATATAATTCTTTTAAGGTTGTTTTAAAATCTATTAGATATGACACTATACTAGATGTTTTTAATTCCCCTGAATCAGTTAAAACAATAATTAATAATGCAAAAGAGATGTCACAAAATGAAATAACAAGAAATAGAATGAGTTTGGTTGATTATAAATTTTTAGATGAAGACAGAATTATTGAAAATGTGTATGAACTTCATGTGTCTGTTAATAATCATCATGTTAGAATATATATTGACTAGGAGTTACTATGCCAGGAAATAATATTACAGTTGTCGACTTCACTTTATCGGGTATCAGAGTAATATATGGATATTTCTTCCAAGGGAAAGTATATGTTTTACAATCACTTGAATCTTCTACTCTTCCTTTAGATGAAAATGGATATCTCTCTTCAAAAGAAGCAACTGATGTTCTCAATATGCTTCTTACTACTTTAAGAGAACAGACAAAGGCAAATGTAAATACTGTTATTCCTTTATATCCTGCAAATGGATTTGTAGTTAAACAATCAGCAAGTACTGTTGCTACAATTGATCCTACAAGTCATATTGTTCAGATGGATTTTATTAACTGCTGTTCAATGATTAATAAAGAGAATAAAGATAAATCAACAAAGATTATCTATAATGAACCAATTAAGTTTTATGATGACTATAGACGAGAATATTCTGATTTTCCTATCGGAGTTCAATCAGATCATTTATCAGTTAAATGTTATTCTCATTTAATTAGTATTGATGTCTATGAACATTATCGTTCAATATTAAACTCTCTTAATTTAAATGTTTATTTTGAACTTGTATCACCAGTTGCTGCAAGTATGTTTATTAATTATTTTGATGCTCCAAATGATTATATTGCACTAGATTTAGAAAAAGAATACATTTATCTATCCCACATTTCTAATCATCATGTAATTGATAGTAAATATATTAAATATGGATTAAATCATATTACTCAAACTTTTGCTAATAAAATATCTCAATCAATTGAAAGAGCAGAGGAATTAATTAATCTTTTTGGCTTAAGTGATGATTCGCCATTCAAATTCCAAACTGAAGAAAAGCTATCTGTTGCAGATATTAATTTAGAACTTTCACATAGTTTTAAAACTCTTATTGATTATTTAAATAGTTATATATCTTCTAATTCTATTAATAATGATACACCACTAATTTTATATGGACTTGGTGGTAACATTTTAAATATAACTAGTTTTTTATCTCAAAGTTTAAATAAACAAGTTAAACTCTTCTCTCCAATAGTCATTGGTGCAAGAAGTAAATCCTTTGTTCCAGCCCTAGGAGCACTTAGAGCAAGTGAGTTTAAGTATCAGGCTTCTTTAACTGAATCTAAGAAGTTTGAAAATAATATAAACTTTACCCGTGGTAGATTTTATAGGGAGGACTAGCTAATGACTGATGAGAATTTTCAAAATGCTAAAATAAAAGTTATCGGTGTTGGTGGTGGAGGCTCTAATGCTGTCAACCAAATGATTAATGATAAAAAAGACTTAGTTGAATACTGGGTTTTTAATACTGAAACTCAAGCTTTGTCTAATTCTCCATGTGAACATAAATTCGTCTTAGGTAAAAATGTTACAAAAGGTCTTGGAGCAGGAGGCGATCCTAAAATGGGTGCTAAAGCTGCTGAAGATTCTTATGAAGAAATTAAACAATTAGTAAAAAATACTGACTTAGTCTTCCTTGCTTGTGGTGAAGGTGGTGGAACTGGAACTGGTGCAACTCCTATTATTGCAAAAGCTGCAAAAAGTGAAGGATGCTTAGTTTTAGCTATTGTTACAAGGCCATTTAACTTTGAAGGTAAAGTTAGAAGAAATAATGCCCTTGAAGGTATTACAGAATTACGAAAATATGTTGATGCTATTATCGTTGTATCAAATGATAAACTTGTTTTTAATTCTGGTAATATGTCTTTATTAAAAGCATTTAATGCTGCTGATAAAGTTCTTGCAGAATCGGTTAAAACAATTACTGATTTAATCTTAATACACGGACTAATTAATCTTGATTTTGCTGACGTAAAAAGAACTCTTGAAAATAAAGGTGTTGCTTTAATTGGTATTGGAGAAGCAGAAGGAGAAAATAAAGCAGTTGAAGCTGCAAAAAGAGCAATATCTTCTCCTCTTCTTGAAGTATCAATTAAAGGTGCTAGATCAATGATAATTAATGTTACAATTGGTCAAGATGTCCTTCTTGATGAAGTATCTGAAGCTATTTCGACTGTTAGTGAATCATGTCAAACTTCTCCTCAAGAACAAATTGAAAATGTTAAATTTGGTGTTCAAGTTAATCCTAATTATAAAGATAAAATTAAAGTTGCTGTTATAGCAACAAACTTTGCTAAAGATATTCAATTTGATGATAAGTTCTACTTTATTTCAGGTGATGGAGAAGGAGTTGAAGAAGAAGAGGTTGATTCTACTTTACCAAACTATTTGAATGACTTCCTTGCTGAAGAAGAAAGTAAGAAGAATAAAACAGGCCCTTCAACAATTGCTGATTTAAAAATCCAACATGAAAAAGAAGAAAAAGAGCAGCAAAAGATTGAAGAAGAAAAAGAAATTGAACAAAGAAAAATGGAAAATCCATTATACGATTTCTTTAGTGGAAATGAAGATGAAGATAATGCTTCTTTAGATGAACATAGTGACTCTGCTGACTTATCCGAAGAAGAGATAGTAGAAGAAAACAATTCTGAAGAAACTATTGAAGAAGAAAGTAGTGCAGAAGAAGTAGTTGATGAAAGTGATGATGAAAATGTTTCAACAATTATTGTAGATGATTATGAAGGTGATGAAGATGTTATTGTTGAAGAAGTTGATGAAGATGATGAAAGTGAAAGTCCAAACAATATCGAATTAGATTCTTTTGATGATGACCTATCTTCTTCTAGTGACGAAGATGACGATGATTCAATTGTTATTGATCGACCTTTATAGGAGTAATTATGGATTTAAAAAATATTAAAGAGGAAATACAATTAGAAAAAGAACAAATTGCTAGTTTCTTTTCTTCATTTGGTGATAAAACTTCTCAAGATCTAAATAATAAAAAATCAGAAATTCTTGGTAAAAACTCTCTTTTATCAAGACTCTTTTCTAGTATGAAAAGTATCGATGAGAAAATCAAAAAAGATGTTGGTGCTATTATAACTGGTTATAGAGAATATCTAAATAATTTATTTGCGGAAAAAGAAAAAGAATTATTTAATAAAAAAATCGAACAAAGAATTACTCAAGAACAAATTGATATTACTCTTCCAGGTAATAACTTCTCTGTTGGGGCAAATCACCCATACTATAAGATAATTGATGAAATCTCTTCTTTTTTTATTTCCCTTGGTTTTGATATTGCTACTGGTCCAGAAGTAGAAACTGAAATTAATAATTTTGAAAAAGTTAATATCCCTGTTGGTCATCCATCTAGAGATATGCAAGATTCTTTTTCCATAAATAATAAATATGTTTTACGTTCTCATACTTCTTCTGTTCAAGCTCGTGTTATGGAAAAAGCAAAAGGCATTGGACCAATTAAAATTATTTGTCCAGGCAAAGTTTATCGAAGAGATAATGATGCAACTCATTCACATCAATTTGGGCAAATAG
>CACYDF010000140.1 GCA_902773085.1 uncultured Erysipelotrichaceae bacterium | reverse complement strand
AGAATTATCTCCTATCATGTTGAATGTGAAAGATTAATTAAGAATCCTAAGACATCATTTCTATGTGGATTAATAATAATTGGAAAACTATTTGTTTCTAACTGTATGCCATTTTTAACCTTCTGGGTTTTAGAAGCAAACAAGATGAGTGATTTAACATTTAGCTTCTTTGAATTATATTGTGGTGCAAACTATCTTTCGCTTATTTCAGTATACATTCCATCTGGTGCTCCAGAAATTGCTTATCAAATAATTTTCGGTACTTTGCTTGGAAATAACCAACATGCACATCTTGTTTCTACTACTGGAACAATTGTTTGGAGAGTAACTACTTACCTTATTCCTTTTATTTTTGGAGGTATTATTTATCTATTTTATAGAGGAAATAAAGATGTCGAACATGCTAAATATAAGACAATGACTCTTTATGATATGCAGATAATTAACCTATCTGAAGAAAGTGATGAAAACTTAAAAATTAAAGACTATGTTCATAATTTTGCACGAACAATTGATAAGAAAAAAAGTACAAGAGTATTACTAGATAAAGAACAAGTTGCAGAGTCTTTCGAAAAGATAAAAGAAAACATGATAAATAAAAACTCTATTCAAAAAAAGAATACAATTGATTCTTTATCTTTTGATAATCAAAAAGAAACTTTAATGAAAGTTATAGAAGATACTGAAAAACTTCTTTCTGAGAAAAAGGAATTTGATAATGCAGTAGAAAAAGAAGTTAGAAAAGAAAAAATCATTCAAGAAAAATACAATATAAAAAAAGAAAAAAGAAAAGAATTAAAAGAGATGAAGAATAACGAAAAGTCACTTCGTAAACTTCAAAAAAAGTTAGGTAAAGATACTTCCGTTCGTTATGATCCTGAGAAAGGAATTATAATTAAAGAACCAGAAATATTTGAAATTAAAACAAAACAAAATAGAATAAATGAGAAAGGAGAAGAAGTCTCAACTAACTATGAAGATTGATTCTATTTCTATCAAAAAGAATAAAGTAATTTGTGTTATTGATTCAAAAGAATATTCTATTTCTCTTGATACTTTTTCTAATAGTTATTTATATCCAAGTAAAGAAATAACAAAAGAAGAACTTTCAACTTTTATTCTAGATAATAAATTAATTAAATCAAAAAACTATGTTAAAGATCTCTTATCTAAATCACGATATACATATTCAGATATTAAAAAGAAACTCATTCAAAAATATAAATTAGATGAAAAAGAAATTAAATCAATTATTAAACCTTATTTAGAAGAAGGCATAATTGATGACTATCAATATGCACTAGATTATATTCAATCTAAAAATAATAAATGCTATGGAAAGAACTACTTTATTAGAAAATTAAAGTTAAAAGGTATAGACTCTTCTATTCTTGACAAAAGCGAAATTAAAAGTGCATTAGACTATAATAATCAATTTATTTCTACTTATATTCCTTTATTATTAAACAAAGTAAAGAATAAACCAAGCAAAGCTAAAAAAGTATTTATTAAGAATAATTTACTAAATAGAGGCTTTGATTCTTCACTAATTAACTACGAAATTGATAAAATCACACTTGAAGACAGCGAAGAAGTAGTTCGGAATTTAGCAAAAAAAGCTAATTCTATCTATAAACAATTAAAGAAAAAAGATATTCCAGAAGGTAAAATTAAGGAAAAAATGATTCAAAAACTGCTTTATTATGGTTATAACTACGAAAATATCCTTAGTTATTTATCTAAAATACTGAAATAGAATAGACTACGTCTATCTATTTTTTTTGTTGTTTTTTTGTTAGAATAGTTCGATATGATTAAAGATTTAATTAATTATGAAGGCGTAGTTAACGAGAACTTCATGGTAAGAAATGTAATAAAAGGTATTGCTTCTAATGGTAATCAATACTTTTCTTTTACTTTGCAGGATTCTTCAGGGTTAATTGATGCCAAAATGTTCTCAAATACTGAATCATTAACACCAGATATGTTCCCAAGTGGTTCAATTGTTCATATTAACGGAACTGTTTCACCTTATAAAGGTCATAGCCAAATCAAAATTATTGATATAGATGTAGTAGAAGAACAAAACATTAACTTTTCTAAATATATTCCTGATTCTCCTGTAAAAAGAGAAAAATTAATTGAAGATCTCCACTCTTATATTAATTCAATAGAAGACAAAGAGATTAGAGAGATTACTTCTGCTTTAATTAATGATAATTTTGAAAAGTATACTACCTATCCTGCAGCTTCAACTATTCATCATGCTTTCTTTGGTGGATTAATGTATCATTCTTTAAGTATGTGTTCTCTTGCATTAAAACTACTCGAGTCATATCCTTTTTTATCTAGAGATTATTTAGTAGCCGGAGCACTTCTTCATGACATTGGAAAAATAGTTGAACTTTCTTCTGCAATTAATCCAGCATATACAATTGAAGGAAATCTTTTAGGACATATTAATATTGGTTATTCAATGTTACAAAACAAGGGTAAAGAATTGAAGACAAGTGAAGAAAAATTAAATGTCCTTTCACATATCATTTTATCCCACCATGGGAAACCAGAATTTGGTTCAAGTAAAGTACCTCAAATTATGGAAGCCTATGTGATTCATGTTCTAGATAATTTAGATTCAAAAATGAATTTACTTGAAAACAATTTGACTACTACTGAAGAAAATAATTTCAGTGCAAAAATTCTTGCCTTTGATAATATTGCTTTTTACAAACCTACTTCTTTAAAGAAGGAAAAGAAAGATGAAAAAGAAGATTAAAAATGTCACTTTAATTACTACTATAACTTGCGTCAGTTTAATCGGTTTATCAGTGTATGGAACTGATAGTCTTTTTGCTGATAAAGTAAGTAAAGAATATATGTCTTGGTTACATAATGTTGACGATGAAAAAAAGCTCAACGAAATATTTATTCCAGGCACTCATAATAGTGGTGCAAGATACTCTTTTATGGATCTATCTGGTAAATGCCAAGATATATCGATTAAAAGTCAGTTAATCCTTGGAGTAAGATACCTTGATATAAGACTTAAAAACGATGTTGGTGGACTAAAGATTGTCCATAGTTTTGTTGATCAAAAAACATCATTTAAATCTGTTTTATCTACATGCTATTCTTTCCTAATTGATAACCCATCTGAATTTATTATTATGTCAATAAAGGAAGAGGAGGAAGGAAATTCAAAACTTGCATTTGAAGAAAGATTAAAGAGAGAAATCAACTCAAAGTATTTTTATCATAACGAAAACTTCCCTGAAAAGTTACAAGATGTTAGAGGTAAAATAGTCTTATTTTCTCGATATTCTAGCCCTACTATCGGATATGATTGTTACAATGGTTGGAAAGATTCAGGTGAAGAAAAAACAAATATTTTTACTCTAGATAATTCTAATGTCCATGTTCAAGACTACTACGAAGTTCCAGATATAGATGCAAAAAAAGATGACATTGTTAGATGTTCAACAGTGAATGGATATAACATAAATCTTAACTTTACTTCGGGTTATTTAGAAAGTGCATTCCCTCCAAATAATGCCTTTGACTTAGCAAAAGAAATTAATCCCTGGTTAGTTACTGATCTATTAAAAAAGCAAGATATACAAAGCCAAGTTTTTGTCTCTGATTTTATAACAGACACACTTGCTTATTCTATTATCGCTTTAAACTTTGATGAGGAGAATAAATAGCATGGATTCGCCAACAAGAGCACCTAAGTTTATCCTACTTATTTTATCCTTACTTTTATCTTCTTTTTCAATGTTTTTTGTCGCTATTGAAATTATAAATTTGTTTTCTCAAAACTATAGTGTTTTTCTTCACCCTTTTAATGGATTACAAAGATATTTTAATAGAGGTTTATCTTTCCTTTTTATTCTAGCTGTCTCAACTCTTTCAATATTTAATATCATTAAAACAACTCCTATTAAAACTCGCATTTTATCTATATCCTTGGTATCAATATTCGTTATCAGTTTTTCTTTTTTAGCCTACCTAGATTTATTTATTTTCCTTATTTTCAGTGCCCTTATTTTAGTTTGTATTATATTTCATTTCTATATTTACTTATATATTCCAAATCGTAAAACAATTAAACAAATTTTAACAAAAAATAACAATCAATAATTGTGATAATTATTTCATTTTTTTTAGTATAATATTTTATTGGGATAACTATTCGTCTGAAAGTTATTCGTCATTGAGGTATATAATGGCTAATACTCATTTCAATCCATCGAATTTTGATTTTTATAAATCCGAACAAAACAGGCTAAAAAATCAATCTTTAATTCCTAAATTTACAAAAGGGGAAAAGATATTTTCTATTGGTTTATATTGCACTGCTTTTGTTATATCAATTGCTTTTTTTATTGTTTCATTAATCTATATCTTATCTAATCCAAATTTTCATTATGATCAAGGTGGAATAGGAGTTCAAGGTATTATTGCTGTTTGTACTTTCTTTACTTCTTTAATTGAAACTATTGTCATTTCTTTCTTATATCACCACAAATTAAAAAATAGTAATAATGCTAAACTATTTAATCGCATAAGGATTATTAGTTCTTACTTATTCTTATATTTCTTTATCTTTTTACTTAGCAGTATTGCCTTTAGAACTGATGTATGTGTAAATGCATCAGTTAATGTTTGGGGATGGTATGGTTATTTTATTATTATTTTAGCTACTGTTATAATTTCTGCCTTTATCAAACTTGCAACTATGGATCAAAAAGAAAAGAGATTAAGAAATATAAGTATCGCTTTATTACTTTTAACTACAATCTTTACTATTTCAAATTATTATATTTTACAAAGTAGTGTAGTAATTGATAAATATAACATGTGGACAATAATTCTTGGAACTATATCTATTCTAGCTGGAATAATTATCCTATATTCAGGAGAGAAAAAGAATTATGCTTTTTCTTTCTTCCAATTATTTGTTTTCCTAGGCTTTACTTTTTATGCAATTGGATTATTATACTACGGATGTTCAATGCTTTTTTCTATTCCTCATCTTATATAATTAACTACTTTTAAATAATAAAAATACCCTAGCTTCTTGGCTAGGGTTTTTTTCTTTTTATAATTAGCGGGGGCAGGATTTGAACCTACGACCTCCAGGTTATGAGCCTGACGAGCTACCGCTGCTCTACCCCGCGATAGACAAATAGT
>CACYDF010000139.1 GCA_902773085.1 uncultured Erysipelotrichaceae bacterium | reverse complement strand
GTGCCAAATGGTTCTACTTAATTAGTACTCAAAAATGTATTATTTAAAATGAACTATATAATTTTTATGTTCATCTCTTTCGATATAATCAATATATGTTAACCAAAATGCATGTTTGGATTTATTATCAAGTTGATTATAAATATCCAATGCTTTTGCATTAACTAAACTTTTAATTTTTTTCTTTATTGGTTTAATTTCTACTTGTTTTTCTTCAACTAACATACTTTTATATTTGTCATATTCAGTATTATATTTTTCTCTTGTTATTCTTCCATCTACATATAAATCTGTTAATCTATCAAGTTTTTTATTTATTTGTTCATTACTAATTCTTTTCTTAGTATTTTCTTTTTCAATAATTGTTTCTTCTGATACATGTTTATTATAAAGCAATAAAAAGTTATTAATTAAATACTTTTCTAAATTACTTTCAATAATTGGGCTTATATTAGTACAAGATTTTGAGTTATATGCTCTATTACATCTATATGCATGATTTTTATATGTTTTTGATTTATGAGTAAATCCTGATAGTTTATAGCCACATTTGTTACATCTCATTAAACCACTAAATATGTAGTCATATCTTTCCGCATTAACTTTTACATTACAATTAATTCTTTTTTGATTTTCTAAAAATTCATCATATGTTATATATGGTTCACAATAGTCTATTATGTTTTTATATTTTCCAGTATATAATTCATTTTTAAAATAATGCCTTACACTATCATAGCATAAATGTAGTTGGTATTTATTATTTAAATAGAGTAGAGTACCTCTTATGGAATTATAATTTGCAAAATGTTCAAACATATCTTTAACAATATGTTCTTTTTCTTTATCTTTTACTACATGTTTTTCTTTACCAACACCTTCTACAATATATCCCAAAGGCATACAATGACTTCCTTGAATTGCTCTTTTATTTTTTATCATGTTATCAAATGTAAATCTAATTCTATCTGCTGTTCTATCAGCTTCATCTTGAGCTATTGATAATCTTATATTTAAATTTAATCTTCCAGAAGATGTAGTAGTATTATAATCTTCTTGTGTTGTTTCCCAATCAACATGATATTTATCAAGTATTTCTTGCACTTTGTAATAATCAGCAATATTTCTAAACCATCTATCAAGTTTAATAAATACAATTCTGTTTATTTTTTTATCTTTAACATCTTCTAATAATCTGCACATTTCAGTTCTTTGCTTTAATTTAGATCTAGCACTTTTGCCTTCATCTGCATAAATATCATAGACTTTATATTTTTTTTCTTTGCAGTATTTAATTAACGATTCTTTTTGGGCTTGAATAGAATATCCATGTTTCATTTGCTCTTCTGTAGATACCCTAACATAAATTGCAACAGTTAATATTTTATTATTATCCATAATAGACCTCCTTATAGTAATTTATATGTAATAAAATGGTTGTTTTATTTACAATAATTAATTATTTTGTTATAATATAAATGCAAAACTTGATATGAATAAAGGGAATACTCCTTCTAATTCGAATATGTTTGACCACATATAAATTAAGTTTTGTATTTCTACACTTATCCCTTTTGCCGAAGGGGTAAGTTTTTTTATTCAGCTTTATAAATAATGGCTTTATATAATTCTAAATATTGTCCTTTTGACAAATTAATTTTTGCTTTTCCGTTAAAGTTATCATTTTTTACTATATCATTTGAACCAACTGGTCCGGTCAAAATTGCCCAATAACCACTTCCTGTACTTTCAACAACATATTTGCCTGGTTCAAGGTCATATCCAACTTTATAAAATCCGCTTTGATTCCAATCTTTTTTATCATTTAAAATTTCGTATAACTCTTTAGCACCTTTAACTCCTAATTTATCAAAAGCAGTAATATTAACTAAAACACCTTGTGTTTCAAGATTACCATGGGAATATACTTTCACGTAACCAAAACTTGAAAAGTTTTCATTATCAATAATATTTCCAGCAGCATCTTCTTCTGAATAATAAGAACCACTACCATCAAATTTAACAAAAGCGTATTCTCCTGAAGGTATTTCTCCTTCAATATAATTGCCAGTGTCAAATGCAAGTTTTTCATCAAACAAATTACCTATTTTTAAAATCATTTTATCAGATTCAGAAAGTTCTTTCTTTTCTTCTTTCTTTTCCTCTTGTTTTTGTGGTGAATTATTTGAATTAATATCAGATTTTTTATCTGAAGAGCCACAGCCTGTTAATCCAAATATCATTGATAATAGAACAGCATAAGATAAAATTTTTTTTAGCAAATAATAACACCTCCTTTACTTCTATTTTAAAAATACCTGTACTAGCATATTTTTAATCATTATTTAATAAAAATTTTATATATTTATCTGCTTCATCTTCATACTTATTTACATAGAAAGCAAATAAATCTTTATTAGACTGATTTAACTGATTTAGTTCTATATGAGCTAATTCATGTAAAAT
>CACYDF010000138.1 GCA_902773085.1 uncultured Erysipelotrichaceae bacterium | reverse complement strand
GTTGGGCCTGTAGCTCACCTGGGAGAGCGCGTGCTTTGCAAGCATGAGGTAGCGAGTTCGATCCTCGTCAGGTCCAATTTTTTTTTGCATTTTTTGTTATACTTTTTTGTCATATGTATTATAATACATATTGTTATATATGTTTTAAAACATATTAACTATTGCAATTTTCGAGGTTATTGTTATGGAAAACATTGAACGTGATGATGTAACTTTGACATCATATTACAAAAAGAGAAGGATCTTAGTTGCTGTTATTTATTTTCTCTCTCTTCTATTAACTGGTGCTGCTATTTATTTTATGAATAATCAGTTACTAGGTGCTGAATCTGAAGATCCTGAGTATTATAGATGGACTGGATTCCAACATGTTTTTAACGACAATTATGTTTTGGGAGATTCTAATAGTGCCTATTACTTAGTAGCTGGTTTTTATGGTGCTCTTGTTTCTGCATTATTTTGCTTAGTCACATTTATTATTGTTTTATTTAAGACTAAACCCAATTTAAATGTTAGTTATACACATAAAAAAATTCAAATTGCAAAAGTTAGAAATATTGTACTACTTGTACTAGTTACCTTAGTTGGACTATATTCTGGTGCAGTATTTGGCTTATATAGATGGATTTTACTCGATGAACTTGAAAGAGGTATTACTTTAGAACAGGAACTTATCGCTGGCTTCTTTGCAGGTGCTGGTGTTTTATTTGCCCTTGCAGATTACATCTATACTCGTTCATTAATTCATATCTATAGTCAACATATTATTATCCCTGAAACTGTAGAAGTGAAACAAGAAAGTGCTCCTGCAGAAAAGATTATTCCTTCATCTATCTTCGATGAACTTACTTCTGATTTGCCAACTGAAGAAAAGAAAGAAGAAGTTAAAGAACCTTCAGTCAATTATGTTGAAGAAAATCAATTCTTCTTATTAAACGAGCAACCAAAAGAAGATGAAGAAAAGTCAGATGAAGTTGATGAAAATAAACCTATATTAACAGATTATCTACAACCAATGGCATATGTTCCATTAGATAATCCAGTTGAAGAGGTAAAAGAAAACGAACCTCCAAAACCTACTAAAAAGCCTGAACCTAAGCCAAAGAAGGCTGAAGTTAAGAAAGTTGAAGAAAAGAAAGAAGAACCTAAGAAAGTTGAGCCCAAGAAAGAGGAACCTAAGAAGGAAGAACCAAAAGTTGAACCTGAAATAGAAGAAGAATCTTATTCTTTAAAGGATATCTTAAAGTTTGCTTCGACTGTTGAAGAAACTCCTAATAAAAAGGATGAAAAACCAAGAGAGATTTTAACTAAGGCTGTCATCAGTAAAACTTTGAAAAAAGATTATCCCGATGTTGAACAAAGTAAGAGAGAAAACTACACTTCAACTGGATTACCTCTTGCTGATACTCATTATGTCAACACACCAAAAGGAAAGAAGTGTTTTATGTATGTATATGAAACAACTGGAAATCCACTTGTTTTATTAAAGATATCTAATAGTTATTATAAAAAACTCAAGGATGATGGATTCACTATTAATAAGTCTCAATTCCCTAAATCAAAACATAGTTGGTCAAGTTTAGTTCTTGATGCAAAAATTAAGATTGAGGATGTTAAAAAAGCCATTGAAGCTGCAATGGAATTCGTGAAGAACAATAGTTAACAATGATTGAAGTCAGAGATAAAGAAGTTCTTCTATCTACTAAATCTACTTCTTATCTGCTATCATATTCAAAAGCTAATTATTTAACTTGCGAATATTATGGATCCAGATTAAGTTCTTTTGAAGAGGCTAAGCCATTAGTCAGTGATTTAATTATTAATCAAGGAACTGAATTAAATATTGATGATAAGAATTTAAACTTATCACTTAATCAAATGAAACTTGAACTTTCTACTTTAGGTAGAGGTGACTTTTTCTCACCATCACTCATTATAAAGAATTCACGTTCAATGATTTTTGATTTTAAAGTTGATAAAGTTGAAGTTGTAAAACCAATTATCCATAATATTCTACCTATGCCAAGAGACCCAAGTGAAGAACTTGTGATTTGTCTAGCAGATAATGATATGCATGTTGTAGTTGAACTACACTATATTCTTTATAGTGAAAGTGATATCATTTGTCGTTATATAAAAGTCATTAACCAAGATAGTCAACCACTACATATTTTGAAAGCCATGTCAATGCAACTTGGATTAGTAAATCATAATTCAACACTTGTTTCATATTATGGAAACTGGGCTAATGAATTAAACGTCCAACAAACAAAGATTACACATGGAAGAATTGTTAATGAATCTCTTACTGGTTCATCTTCAAATAGACACAATCCTTTCTTTATTGTTAAAGAAGATAACTGTAATGCAATCAATGGTAATTGCTATGGATATAATCTTATCTACTCTTCTAATTTTGAAGAATCGGTTGAAATGGATTCCTTTTCAAAGATTAGAGTTCAGGTAGGTATTAATTCAACTTTATTTGATAAATCTTTATTGCAAGGTGAAAGTTTTGTTACTCCTTGTGCTCTACTTTCTTATTCTTCAAATGGATACAATAAATTATCGAAAGAATTCCAAACTTTTATTAACAATCATATTGTAAAAAAAAAATTTAACTTCGAATCACGCCCGATAGCTTATAACTCTTGGGAATCTTGTTACTACAAATATAATAAAAGAAAAATTAAATCACTAATTCGCAAAGCTTCTAAATTAAAAATGGAGTTATTTGTTTTAGATGATGGGTGGTTTGCAAATAGAAATGATGATGCTCATGGACTTGGAGATTGGGAAGTAAATAGAAGAAAACTTCCTGGTGGTTTAAAGTCTCTTGCGAATTATGCAATAAAGAAGAAGATGAAATTTGGAATTTGGATGGAACCTGAAATGGTCAATGAAAACTCTAGATTATATAAAAACCATCCTACATGGATTATTCAAGATGGTATACATACACCCATAAAAGGTAGAAATCAGTATGTTCTTGATTTAACTAAAAAAGAAGTACAAGACTTTGTTTTTGATAGTGTATCTAAAGTAATTGAAAGTGCAGATATCTCATATGTAAAATGGGACTATAATAGAAACATTTCTGACATGCCTAATTCAGGTACTTTTTTCTATGACTACATTTGTGGCCTTTATTCAGTCTTAAATAGAATTGTTGATAAATACCCATATATCTTATTTGAGAATTGTGCAAGTGGAGGTAATAGATTTGATCTTGGAATGTTATCTTTCTTCCAACAATCTTGGATTAGTGATAATACTGATTCATTCAAGAGAGGAGAAATTCAAAAAGGCGCAAGGCTTGGTTATCCACTTTCAGTTATGTCAAATCATGTTAGTGGTAAAACATCTAATCAACTTTTAAGATATACTTCTCTTGATTCCAAGTTTAATGTTGCTTGCTTTGGTATTCTAGGTTATGAACTAAATTTATGTGACTTAAAACCTGTTGATATAAAATGCATTAAAAAGCAGATATTGTTTTATAAGAAACATCGGGATGTATTTCAACTTGGAGTTTCCTCTTTTATTGGAAGAGACGATAACTCATATTCTATTCAAGCTCAACATAATGGAAAGATTATTGCAGCTAAATACTATACTCATACAATACCAAATCCAAAAGAATATCACCTACGTTTATTAGATACAGAAAAAAATTGTGACTATTCATTCTATAGTAGAATTCAAAATCGTGACTTTGCAAGATTTGGATCACTAATTAATATGGTAAGTCCAATTCATATTAAAGAAGATGGAGCCTTAATTCACTTCATTTCCAACCGTTTCACTATGGATGGGGAATATATACATGGTATTATTAGTGGAAAAATCCTTGAAAATAGTGGAATTGCCCTTCCAATGCTCTGGTCTGGAACAGGAATCAGTAATTCTATGAGTATAATTCATGATTTTGATTCAAGACTATACGTTTTTGAAAAGTGCTAAAAATAGTCTCTTTATGTTATAATTACTTAAGGAGGCAAAATATATGGAAGAAAAAGTTGTCCATCACTTTCAATGTAATGTTTGTGGCTATGTCGTTGAGACAGAGTTAGATGAACTCCCTGATGACTTCTCTTGTCCAATGTGTGGAGTTGGAAAAGATCAGTTCACCAAACTCGATTAATTAGATTTTAAAAAAGGGCTGTAAATCAGCCCTTTTATTTTATTTATTTTTTTCCGCGTATATTGTTATCCATCTAACAAGTCTATTATTAACTTCTTCTTTAAAGACTCTAAAATAAATTGCATATTCACTAAGAGTACTACCAATAAAGAAAAGTTTAGACCTTTCATTAATATAAATATAAGTTCTACCTTCATTATTAGCTTCACTGACATATGCATTTTTTGCTACAAATAATTCCCTTGAAACTCCTTCAAGAGTAAAGCCATATTCTCCATTACCAGGAACAGGAACAGATTGAGCAAAATCATCACCATAGAAAAAAGCTATTTCGCTTTTATGTAAGTGGCCAATATATTTATACGACTCATCTCCATAAGATGAAATACCTCTTTCCAATGAATGTATTCTACCAAAGCTAACTTCTGATAGTGATAACCCCGCTGAACTATTACTGTTATTAAAAAATTCCATTCACTAATCCCAGCAAAGTAATTTTAGCACAAACATTTTTTTATATCAATAATATATTTATTGTTAGTAAATATGCCATAAGTTGCTACAATAAAATCGCATTTAAATTAACCAAAATACCTATGAAAAAACTTTAATTTTTATTTGAAGTTGTTTAATGAGCCATATTTTTTCATTAAAAAAAGCATACATTGAAGTATGCCTAATATAAATTAATTATTAATGCGAGCGGTGAGAATCGAACTCACATGGGCAAGCCACACGCCCCTCAAACGTGCGCGTCTACCAATTCCGCCACGCCCGCAAC
>CACYDF010000137.1 GCA_902773085.1 uncultured Erysipelotrichaceae bacterium | reverse complement strand
ATCTGGTTTAGTAATTCTTGCTATTAATGAAGCAACTAAATTTATTCCATATGTAGATGATACATATAAATCATATATAGGTACAATTAAACTTGGTGAATATACTTCTACTTTAGATAATACTTCTGAAGTAATTGAAAGAAAAAATGTAAATAAATATAGTATTAATGAAATTAATTCTATATTAAATTCATTTCTTGGTAAAAGTAAACAGATTCCACCAAGATATTCTGCTAAATCGATTAACGGAGTTAGAGCATATGATCTTGCAAGAGATAATAAAGAATTTGAACTAAAAGAAATTGATATAGAAATTAAAGAGATATCTTTAATTAAGTATGATGAAAAAAATAATACAATTAAGTTTTCGTGTGTAGTATCAAAAGGAACATATATTAGATCACTTGCATTAGATATTGCAAAGAAACTTAATACTACTGGACATTTAATTTCTTTAGTAAGAGAAACAATTGGAAGATATAGTTTATCAAATGCAATTAATGAAGAAGATATTAGTTTTACTAATATCATTTCAATTGAAGAATTTATTCCTTTTGATATATATGAAATAGATACTAGATTATATTCTTTTGTTAAAAATGGGAATCAAGTTAATATTAATTCTAATAGTGATTATCTATTATTAACATACAAAGGTAAGTTAATGGCCCTATATAAAAAGGGATATAATATTTATGTTTGTGAAAGGAAAATAAATGATGAATATTTATGATAAAGTTAATATTCCAACTAATCTTTGTATTGAGAATCAATCTCTTGCAATAGGTTTATTTGATGGAATTCATTTAGGTCATAAAAAACTAATAGAAGAGATGACTTCTAGTGGTAGTAAAAGTAACATTCTTACTTTTTCTTCTAAGCTATTTAAATCTAATTTAGGACTGCTTTTAACTAATGAAGAAAAGATGAATAAGTTTAGAGATTTAGGAATTGATAAAGTGTTTATAATTGATTTTAATGATAATATCAAAAATTTATCTAAGGAAGATTTTATATCTTTTTTAGATAAGAATAAGTTATCTAATATTTATGTTGGTGAAGATTTTACTTTTGGTAAAAACAAAGAAGGAAAAGCTAGTGATTTAAAAACATTAAAGAATACTAAAGTTAACATAGTTCCTTTATTAAAAATTGATAATAAAAAGATTTCTTCTACTTATATAAAAGAATTATTAGTTAATGGTAAAATTGAACTTGCAAATAAATATCTAGGATATAATTACTATCTATCATCTAATGTAATTAGTGGAAAAGCAAGAGGAAGAAAACTAGGTTTTCCAACAATTAATCAAGAAGTAGTTAGCAGCAAGGTTTTACCTCATCTTGGAGTATATAAATCATATACTCTAGTTAATGGTAAAAGATATTTATCAATGACTAATATTGGAAAAGTTCCTACCTTTAATAATGAAGAAATATCAATAGAAACACATGTCATAAATGAAGATATTAAATTAAGAGTAAACTATGTAACTATTGAACTAGTTAGTTATATTAGAGATGAAAAGCAATTTAATAATGAAAAAGATTTAATTAAACAATTAAAAATAGATAAGAATAATATCTTATCTACTTTATAAATCTTTTAATGTTTTCTTTTTAGTATTTTTAATCTTATCTAGGATTGAATCTATTTGATTATTTTTTTCAACATCTACATCTAGAAGAAAAACTAAAGAAGGAGTTTTATATATATCAAGTTTCTTAGATAACATACTTCGAATTAAAGATGCAGAATCATTTAAATATCCAACTAATTGTTTCTCTTTATTTTTTTCAATATGAGATACATAAATCTTGCAATAAGAATAATCACTAGCTAGTTCAACTTTATGAACAGATGCAAATTTACAGATATCATTTTTCAAAGAATATAAAATAATTTCAGAAACATTCCTTTGAATAATTTCTCCAACTCTTCCTTTTTTATCAGCCATTATTTAACTTCCTCTAAATCATATGCTTCAAGTATATCTTTTTCTTTTAAAACAAAATTATCAATAATTGTTGCTCCACATTCAAATGATCCTTTAACTTCTTTAACATCATCTTTAAATCTCTTTAATGATGATAATTTAGTTTCTTTAATCATCTCTCCTTCTCGATATACTCTTATCTTATCTGATGATTTTATCTTACCATCAGTTACATAACAACCGATAATCTGACCAACTTTACTTGCTTTAAAAAGTGATCTAACTTCCATATGTCCATGAATGACTTCTTCATATTCTGGACCAAGTTTTCCTTTTAATGCAGCTTCAATATCTTCAAGAAGTTTATAGATAATATCATAATATCTAATTTCAACATCTTCTTCTTTTGCAACATCTTTTATTTGAGCATTTATTTTTACATTAAATGCAATAATAATTGCCTTCGATGCACTTGCAAGAATTACATCTCCTTGAGTAACATCACCACTAGAGATATGAACAATAGATAAATTAGCACCTTCTACATGTATTTTTTCAAGTGATGCTTTAATTGCTTCTGATGAACCAATTGTATCAGTTTTAACAACAAGATTAAGATTAACTTCACCTTCTTGATTATTGCTAAGTTTATTTAGTGCTACTCCATCACTTGATTGATTTGCTTTAAATTCAGCTGCCTTTTTAGCTTCTGCCTCGCTATCAAAAACTAAGAATCTATCTCCAGAGAGAGGAACTCCGGAAAAACCTATAACAGATACTGGAGTAGATGGACCTGCAGATTTAACAATTTTATTAAATTCATTAGTCATTCTTCTTACTTTACAATAGTGTGATCCAACAGCAAGATAGTCACCTTCATGTAAAGTTCCATTTTGAACAAGTAAAGTAGCTTTAGGGCCTTCTCTTTTATCAAGCTCGGCTTCTATTACTGAACCAATTGCTTTTTTAGATTCATTAGCTTTTAATTCAAGAATTTCTGCAAGAGTAATAACACCATCAAGAAGTTCATTTATACCTTTATTGTTTTTAGCAGAGATTTCATAAAACATAGTTTCTCCACCCCATTCTTCAATCATAATTCCATTACGTGATAGTTCTGATTTCACTTTATTTACATCAGCTCCTTCTTTATCGCATTTATTACATGCAACAATAATTGGAACTTTAGCTGCTTTTGCATGAGAAATAGCTTCAATTGTTTGAGGCTTAACTCCATCATCAGCAGCAACAACTAGAATAATGATATCAGTTACACTTGCTCCCCTTCTTCTCATTTCAGTAAAAGCTTCATGACCAGGAGTATCAAGGAAAGTGATTTTTTTATCTTTTAATGTTTTTTGATATGCACCTATTGACTGAGTAATTCCACCAGCTTCACCCATAGTAATATTAGATGATCTAATAGTGTCTATTAGAGTAGTTTTACCATGGTCTACATGGCCCATAATAGTAACTACTGGTGCACGAGATATATCATCTTTATCATCATATACAGGAATAGAAGTAAAATCATCTTCCCCTGCTACAATACTTTCTTTTTTAGCATCTAAATCGTGTTCTAAACATATTTCAGTAATCTGTTCATCAGTTAAGATATCATTTAATGAAACAAGTTTTCCTTTCATTAAAAATGACTTGATAATTTCATTTGCAGGTATTTGAGATCTTTTTGCAAATTGATCTAGAGTAAGTGTACCTTGATATGAAAAAACACCATCGACAATACCGACATTACTTTTTCCGTATATCTTTTTAACTGTTTTATTTTTCTTCGACATAACTTACCTCCTATTTGCATAATGTAATTACTCCTCAATTTTATTAATTATTGAAGTAATTAATTTAGTTGCGTTTGACAACTTCTGATACTTGCTAAACTTCTTTGAAGTAATAAATGTAGTTAGTGATTCTTTATCTTTTTTGATGTAGAAACTTCTACCAGGGAGTCTCCTTTTTTCATCAAGAACTAATTTATTATCAATTATTTTGAAACATAGAAGAGAAGTAATAGGCATTGAAGAATATGAAATAATATCTCTTCTATAAATTACAAAGAGGGGATTCATTACCTATTGATAATCCTCATATTCTTCATCAATATATGAATCATCATCTTCATATTCGTTTTTGTCTTCATCAAATGATGCAATTTCATCTTCAGTATATATTGGCATTGCTTCAACCTTAGATACCTCAGATTGAACTTCTTCAACTTCTTCAACCTTCTTTTTCTTTGGTGAAGACTTTTGAACTTGAGAAGGTTTTTTACTATCTAAAGCTGATTCAATATCTTCAAGTTTAATCTTTGGCTTATTCTTAATTTCAATATGACCAGATTCTTCTTTGTTTTCTTCAGCTTCTTTTTTCTTCTCTTCTTTCTTTTCTTCTTTTTCTAATTGATCAAGATCAACAATTTCTCTTTTTTCAAGAGAGATAGGTTTAATCTCTTCATCATGGACATTTGAAATCTCTTCTTCAATTTCTTCACTCTCTGGTGTAAATTCGTCTTCTTGTAATAAAGAGGAAACAGGTTCAATTTGAACTTGAGTTAATTTCTCAATTTGTGGAAGCATAATGTAATCTTTGTTATCTTTGATTGCATCGTCAGCTTGCTTAATATTAATTGAAGTATGAGTAATTCTACTTGCTAGACGGACATTAGCTCCACCAGAACCAATTGCAATACCTTGGCTTCCATTTTGAACAATAACAGTTACTTCTGGATATTCATAATCTTTATCTTTTTCAATTTCTTCAAAGTGGACATTTGGATCAAAGAAGTCTTCGTTATTAGTCATACCAATAACTGTAGCAGGTTTCATTGCTTCAATTATTTGTAATGCTTTATTATCATAATATTTCAAGATATCAATCTTTTCACCTTTTAATTCATAAGTGATTGATCTCATTCTTGAAGTATCTGGACCAATACAGGCTCCAACTGGATCAACATTTGGTAAAGTAGATTCAACAAAGATTTTAGTTCTTTTTCCAGCTTGTCTAGAAATTCCTTTTACTTTAACTGTTCCACCAGCAAGTTCAGGAATTCTAGATTTAAGTAAGGCAAGAACAAAATCAGAACTTGTTCTATTGACAACTAAAGTAGGAGGAGTAGTCTTTTCATTTATGTCGGCTAGATAGACATAGACTTTATCAGAGATATTAAAATGTTCATCAGGTAAGCAGCTCTTTTCTCTTAATCTACCAATGGCTTTTCCAAAGTTGAGTTCATATTCATTTCCATCAATTCTAGTAACCGTTCCTTGAATTAAACCTTTGATTTGAGATTGATATAAAGAAAGGATACTTGCTTTACTAGCTTCTCTAATCTTGGCTAAGAAAAGTTGTTTAACTCTTCTTACAAAAGTTTTATCTAGAGTTGTAACATCAAAAGGAATTTTGATTTCATCACCGAGTTTAGCACTAGGTTTAATCTCTTTAGCTTCTTCTAAAGAAATCTGATATGAATCATCGACAATATCATCTTCATTCATAACTGTTTTGTAATCAAAGATTTTAAATCTCTTTTTACCAAATTCAACATCAGCTTTGATTAAACTTCTTTCAGGTGCATTTTTACTTTCTTTATTTCCAAAGACACCTGGATATGACCAAGCAAGATATGCTTGTCTCATACAGTCTTTTAAAATCTCAGCCACTCTTTCCATCGTGATTAAAGAATCAGTTTGAATGTCTGATAAAGCAGAATTAAAACTTTCTAAGTCAATTCTTCCTGTAATCTTTTTTTGTTTTGTTCTTCTAGCCATTTTGTTTTCTCCTTTTAAGCTTTATAAGAAATATTTATTTTTTTAATTGATTTAAGATCAATTGTTAGTTTTTTTAGTTGCCCTTTTTTAAAGAAGGTACAATAGATATTTTTTTCATCTTTACTAATTAATTCAATATCTTCATATTTTTCACTAGTAGTTTCTACACTAATATATTTATTGATGAAGTAGTCTAGTTCACTAATTTTAATTGTTCTTGAAGATGATGAAGAAGATATATCTAATATATATGGACCAATGTCAACATCAAGTAAATCAATTTCTTCATTGACTAATTTAGTAAACTCACTAATTTGTTCAAGAGTTATTTGAAACTTATCATCAATGTTAACTTCAATTATTACTTCACCATTACTTTCTGTAACTTGTGAAGAAAGATAATCAAGTTTCATTTTATCCTTATATTTATTTAATATAGGATTAATCATTGTTTCTAAATAATTAGTGTAAAGTGATAAATCTTTTCCCATATACCTCCTAATAATAAATAAAGTGAACTTTTTCAAGTTCACTTGTTATATTCGAATGGAATTAAACAACATAATAATTATAGATAAGTAAAAAATAATTGTCAACATAAAGTTATATAATATTACTTGATATGGTTAGTTCAGTAAGAGATTCTCTGAAAAGAAATATTTCATATTTAATAGTTGGCCCAACATTAAAAGTATTCGAAGCTTTTTTTGATTTGTTAATCCCACTATTTATGAAATCAATTATAGATTTATCATTTAATCAACCTCATGATAGTGTAACTTCTATTATCATTTCATTAATAGAATCATTTCCTAAAATACATAGTGAAACAATTATTAATTATTGCTTAGTTGGTGGGATGTTTATTCTTATTATGGGTATAGTTGGTTTTACTACAACAATGATTACCCAATTTCTTGCTGCAAAGTGTGCATCTAATGTAGGAAGTGATATTAGACTATCTCTATTTAAAAAGGTTCTAGAATTAAATAAAAAAGAATTATCATCTATTTCTACTAATAAAATACAAACAATTATTAATAGTGATACATTCCAAGTTCAACAAGGAGTGATGTATTTTATTAGACTTGCTACTAGAACTCCTTTTATTATTATTGGATCTTTAATCTTTTCGATTATGCTTGATTATCAGATTGGATTATTATTTTTAATTTTGATTCCAAGTATAATCTTTATTATTTATTTCTTTATGACTAAAAGTAGTAAACAGTATTTATTAATTCAAGAAGACTTAGAAACTCTTTCTTCAAAAGTCAGCGATACGATTAGTGGAATTAGAGTCATCAAAGTTTTTAATAAAGAAGATTACGAAAAAAATAAATTTAAAATTAATGTTGACAAGTATAAAAAAGATGTCAGTATTGCAAGTAAATATAATGCTTTTATTAACCCTTTAACTTTTGCATTTGTTACTTTAATTATCATTCTTACTTTAGTTTCAGGTTCTAATAAAATAAGTGAAAATATTAATAATGAAAATAACGCATTTTTACCTTCTACTTTAATAACTTTAGTTTCATATCTTGATCAGATATTTTTAACAGTAATTGTATTAACTAATATTGTTATAATTTTTATCCGTTCTTTAGCATCTTCAAAAAGAGTAAATTCTATATTATCAATTAATCCAAGTATTAAAAATGAATCTAATGTTAAAAAAGAAATTAAGCAAAAAGAAGAATATATTTCTTTCAATAATGTTTCATTTAAATACTTTGATAATTCTAAAGAAGTATTAAAGGATATTTCTTTTAAATTAAATAAAGGAGAATCGCTTGGAATTATTGGTTCAACTGGTAGTGGTAAATCAACAATTGCTAATTTAATTAATAGATTAATTGATTCGACTTCTGGTGAAATTAAATATAAAGGAATGAATATTAAAGAATACTCATTAAACTATTTAAGAGAAGAAACTTCTTATATTCAACAAAAAGCGGTTTTATTCAATGGTTCGATAAAATCTAATATTTTATTATCAAATTTAGATACAGATGATAATGATATAAATAAGGTACTAAGTATTGCATTAGCTGATGAATTTGTTAATAAGTATCCTGAAAAGATTAATTATGAAGTTAAAGAATCAGGGAAAAATTTTTCTGGCGGGCAAAGACAAAGGCTATCTATTGCTAGAGGATTAATTCGAAAACCAGAGTTACTAATTTTAGATGATTCTACTTCTGCTCTTGATTTAATAAGTGATAAAAAAATTAGAGAAAATATTTCTTCAAATTATCCTGATTTAACTAAGATTATTATTTCTCAAAGAATCTCTACTATATCAAGTTGTGATAATATTTTAGTTCTTGATAGTGGTATTCAGTGTGGTTTTGGTTCACATCAAGAATTACTTAGAGAATCTAAAGTTTATAAGGATATTTATGATTCACAAAATAGAGGTGAAAAATAATGAAAAATAAGAGAATATTTTCATATATTAAACCTTATAAAAAAATAGTCATAATTGTTTTCTTATTACTTAGTGTTTTTTTAGTGTCTCAATCACTTATCCCACTGTTAGTTGGTAGGTATATAAATAACTTTGCTAAAGCATCTTTTACTGATAAGATTACTCTCATTATTAATTATAATCAGAGTGAATTAACTAAATATATTATTCTTATTTCATCTTTATTATTATTTGGATCTGTATCATGCTTCTTTTATGAATATTATTTAGCTATTTTTGTTCAAAATGTCATTGCAAACATCCGTTTAGACATATATAGGAAGATAAATTCCTTGTCAATTAGTAAAATTGAAGGAAAAACAGTGGGTGAATATGTTCAATTTGTAATTTCTGATGTTGAAAATATTTCTCTAGGTATTTCATCATTTATTAAACAATTACTACAGGGAATACTTAGAATTCTAATTACAACAATAATTATGTTTTGTACTAATTGGTTCTTATCTATTTGTGTTATTGTTCTTTCTCCTTTATCTTTATTTGTAAGTAAGTTTGTTGCTAAGTATTCATATAAATCATTTAATATAACAAGAGATAATACATCTAATTTAACAAGTTACTCTGTTGAAGCAACTAATAATATCAGTTTAATCCAATCACTTAATAATCAAGAAGAAAGTAGTAACAAGTTCGAGTCATTAAATAATTCACTTAAAAAGTCTAGTGTAATGTCTCAGTTTTCATCTAGTTGGACAAATCCTGTTACTAGATTAATTAATGGCCTTATTTATTCTCTAGTTGGTATAAGTGGTATTGTACTTGTGTATTACAATTTATTTTCTTTAGGTATAGGTGATGTATCAGCATTTTTAACTTATACAAATGGATACACTAAACCATTTAACGATATATCATCAGTTATTGGAGAGTTTGAAGCATATAAGGTTGCAATGAATAAGATAGATGAACTTTTAGATAATGAAGATGATATTGATTCAACAAAAAAACTAGATGATAAGATTAAATCTGTTGAGTTTAAAGACTTGTCATTTTCTTATGATGGAAATAAAGATGTTTTATCTGATATTTCTTTTTCAATAAAAGAAAAAGAAAAGGTAGCATTAGTTGGTCAAACTGGTTCTGGTAAAACAACATTAGTTTCTCTCCTTCTAAGATTCTATGAACCAACTAAAGGAACAATACTTTTTAATAATAATGATATAAACTCAATTAATAAGAAATCACTTAGATCACATATTGGTATGGTACTACAAGATTCATGGATATTTAATGGAACAATTAAAGAAAATATTAATTATTGTGGAACAAATAATGAAAATGAAGTGTATAATATATGTAATGAAATAAAAGCGAATTCGTTTATTGAAACAATGAAGGATAAGTATGATACTCATATAACTTCTAATTCTTCTCTTTCAGATGGTCAAAAACAAATTATTACAATTGCAAGAGTATTACTTGATCAAAATGATTTAATAATTCTTGATGAAGCAACAAGTAATATAGATACTCTTAGTGAGAAAATTATTCATAATGCTTTTAATTCTTTAACTAAAGATAAAACTTCAATTATTATTGCACATAGACTTTCTACTATTACATCATGTGATAAGATTATCGCATTAAATGATGGAAAGATAGTTGAAATTGGAAGCCATAAACAATTATTAAAAAATAAAGGATATTATTATCAACTTTATAATTCTCAGTTCAAATAAATGCTATAATTTTACTTGTACGAGGAGAAATTATGGCTAAATATAAAATTATTGAAGTAAAAGAGTCTATTTTTAAAGGAAATGAGATTGAAGCTGATGCTTTAAGAGATAAATTAAAGAAACAAAAGTGTTGTTTAATTAATGTTATGTCAAGTCCAGGTAGTGGAAAGACAACATTCTTAATTTCTCTTATTAATAAACTAAAAAATAAATATAGAATTGGGGTAATGGAAGCTGATATTGATTCTGATGTAGATACATCTAGCATTGTTAAAAGTACTGGTGTTAAAGCTATTCAAATCCATACTGGTGGTGCATGTCATTTAACTGCATCGATGACAAATGAATCAATTAATCAATTTGATATATCAAACTTAGATTTAATATTCCTAGAGAATGTTGGAAATCTAGTTTGCCCTGCAGAATTTGATACTGGATCACATTATAATTTATGTCTTCTTTCAGTTCCTGAAGGAGATGACAAACCATTAAAATATCCTTTAATGTTTGAAGTAAGTAATATAGTATGTATTACTAAAATCGATACTCTTAACTACTTTGATTTCTCATTAGATAAAGTAAAAAAGAATATTAAATTAAGAAATAAAACTGCAGATATTTTTAATGTTTCAGCTAAGAATAATATAGGAATGAATGAAGTATCCAAGTATTTAGAAGATAAAATAAATCAGATTATTCGTTAATTAAAATATCTATTTATAAGTATTGTTTATAATATAGAATAGACCTATATAAGAAAATAATAGATAATTCATAAAATATTGTTTGAAGCACTTTAATCTAATTAATAAAAGTTGTTTAATAATATTGAAATATTACTGATTAATATTCATTAATTATATACTTGTATTTAATATGTTTTTTACTTATTTACTTTTTTTGTTTTATGGTTTTAATATCAATCTTTTATTTATATAAAATAAAAATATGTGTTGAATTTTAGATATATTTCTTTATAATTATTTGTAATGGAAGAGTTGAGTTTTAGTGCGCCTATTAAGATCACTGCTCTTGGTGGACTTGATGAGATGGGCAAGAATTGTTATGTTATCGATATAGAAGACGAGATTATTGTTGTTGAAGCTGGAGTAAAATACCCTAGTCACTTCAATACAGGTGTTGATTTGATTATTCCAGATTATTCATATCTCGAGAGTGTTAAAGAAAGAATTAAAGGTATTATTATTACTCATGGACATGATGACCAATATGGGTCATTACCTTTTTTGGTTAAGTTTACTAATGCTCCAATCTATGCAACTAAAACTACTATTACTATCATTAAAGCTGCATTAAAGAATGATTTTCCTGATGTTGTTAATTATAACTTTAGACAGGTTCAACCTTCTTCCTCTCTTATCATTGGAACAAATGTTTTTGAATTATTTCAAACTACTCATTCAGTTTGTGAATCATTTGGTTTTGCACTAAAAACTAGATTTGGTAATGTTATCTATACTGGTGACTTTATGACTGACTATGCTCCTCTTGATGGATATAGATTTGATTTACCAAAACTTGCTAAGATTGTTGAAACAGATAAAACATTCTTATTAATGTGTGAATCTGAAGGAGCTTCTACTCCTGGTATTGCTTCACCATCACATAAGATAGAGCCATATTTAAAAGACACTTTGAGGGATAATGGTGGTAAATTATTCGTTTGTTTATATACTCAGGACCTATATAACATATCAGAAGTGATAAATTTTGCTATAAAACACCGGAAAAGGATACTTATTGGTAATCCTGATGACCAAGAATTCTTTAATGAACTAGAAAAAGCAGGAGTTTTAGTAATTCCACGAGAAAATAAAGCAGATATCTTTGATTATTCATCATTTAATCAAAATGAGATTATTATTTTACTTACTGGTAATGGGGAAAAGTTATTTAATTATTTATTAAAGATTGCAAATAACGAGATTAGAGATATTAAGATTTTACCTAAAGATACTTTTATTAATGCTGCACCAAGTGTTCCTGCAACTGAAAAACTTGCTACAAATACAAATGATGCTATTTATAGAAATGATTGCCACGTTGTATCTCTTGATAGAAAAATATTTGCATCAATGCATCCTAGACAAGAAGATATTAAGTTTTTAATTTATTTACTTAGACCTAGATATTATTTCCCAATTAAAGGAGAATTCCGTTTATTAATGGATAATGCAAAACTTGCAATTGATTTAAATATTGGTCTAAATCATTTTAACTGTTTTGTTTATGATAATGGACTATCTTTAATGTTTGATGAAAGAGGAAATATTATTAAACAAGCAGTCAATGTAAAAGTTGGTGACATATATATTGATAATAAATCAATTGGCGATGTAAATGAAACAGCAATTGAAGAAAGAAGTAAGATGTCAGATGGTGGTGTTATTTTTGTAACATGTGAGATATCAACAAAGAAGAGAGAAGTAGTGAGTGACTTCGATATTCAATCACGTGGATTTGTATATTTAAAAGAAAATGAACCTTTATATTCACAAATTATGAATATAGCCAGATCTGAAATAACACAAAACTTTATATCAACTGGTTCTCCAATTGATGAATTAGAAGAAAGACTAAGTTCAAAGATTGAGAAGTTTTTAATTAAACAAACTGAAAAAAGACCATACACAATTGTAAAACTTGTAGATATAGATCAACTAGCTAAATAAATTTTTATACTTAAATTTTAAGTTGTTAAGTTATAAAAATTAAGAACTAGAAACTATTTTACAATTTCTAATGAATTTGATGTGCCTATTCTAGTAGCACCTGCATCAATCATTTTTAATGCGTCTTCTTTGGTTCTAACACCACCACTAGCCTTAACTCCCATATCAGGGCCAACAGTTTTTCTCATTAATTTGATATCTTCAACTTTTGCTCCACCTGTTGAAAAACCAGTGCTTGTCTTAACAAAGTCTGCACCTGCATTTTTGGCTAATTTACATGCTCTAATTTTTTCTTCATCAGTTAATAAACATGTTTCAATAATAACTTTTAATACTTTCTTTCCACAGACTTTTTTAAGTTCTGCAATTTCTTTTTCAACATATTCATCGTCATTGTCTTTTAATCTACCAATGTTAATTACCATATCGATTTCTTCAGCACCTTCAACAAGGGCTTGTTTAGTTTCACTTATTTTTGTTGCAAGAAGATTAGCACCTAATGGGAATCCAATAACTGTACAAACTTTTACTGATGAACCAGCAAGAAGCTTGCTTGCAAGTGGAACATTAGTTGGATTAACACAAACACTAGCAAAAGAGTTTTCTTTAGCTTCTTTGCAGAGCTTAGTAATTGCTTCTTTTTTAGCATCTGGTTTTAATAATGTGTGATCAATAAACTTATTTAATTCCATAGTATTACTCCTCTTTTTTATTCTAACATATTAGACTTTTTTAGTTCATAGTATTTTCTTTCATCAATATAGTTATTTGTATATATTTGATTCAATATACTTTTAAATCTATTTGGTAATTCAACTTTACTTTTTGATATCGATTCGTCTATATTACCTGAATATATCTTTTCTCTTTTTAAGTAATATAAATAATCTTTTAATGAAATTGAATACTTCTTTTGAATAGATTTTAGTTCTTCATTAAATGTTTTTTGGTATTTAATAATGCATTCTAATGCTTTTTTAGGTAATAGAAACTCTAAATAGGTATCTTTAATAAGTTTTTTTTCATATTTAGCTATATCATTAAAGAATATTTCAATTAAAAGATATGTTATATGTTTATATAATATTTCTTTTGATAGGTTTATATTGTAAGAGATATATCTTATATCATTTACCTTACCAGTTGAAATAATGTAGTTACCATTAAAGTTAATTGGGATCAAAATAATGTTATTATTCTCTAAAACTTCTATTAAATTAATGCTTTCTATAGGATTGATTTGGAGGTGTTTTCTTAGTTCAGATGCATTATTTGCTGCCTTTTGACTTATTTTAAGGACTTTTTCATCTTTTTTAATTAATAATTGGTTACTTAACGAAGCAAAAGAAAGAATTTGGAAATACCTTGATATATAATCAATAATCTGGACATCAATATATTCTTTTTCTAGTTTAGTTATCTTGTTATATAGATAATCTTCATTAATAATATTATTACTTGTTGTATCATAAGTAGTTAATAAATCAGTTAGATTTATATTTAATGATTCGACGATTTTAGATAAAACTATTTTATTTGGCCTTCTTTTATTATTTTCATAATATGATAAAGCCATAGGTGATATATTGATTTTAGAAGCTAAATCTCTAATAGTTAATCCTTTTTTTAAACGATAAAATTTAATGTTACTACCTAACATGTTTACATTTTAAACATTTTATACAAGTTTGTAAACATTTTTTAAGAATTAAAAAATCTCAAAATCATCGATAATATCGACATTTTTTATATTTTATGTTAATTTTAAAACTTTTTTAATAATAGTTATTTATAAACATTTGATATAATAATTTAGCTATAAGGAGAAAGAAAATGGCAAATATTAAATCTGAAAAGAAAAGAATTCTTGTTAGAAAAAGAAACAAGGCTCAAAATGTTCCAATCAAAAGTAGAATGAGACATTCAATTAAAGATTGTGAACTTGCAATTGAAGCTGGTGATTTAGCTAAAGCAAAAGAACTTATTAAAACGGCATTTCATAACATTGATAAATGTGTTAAAAATGGTGTTGAACATAAGAACACTGCTGCAAGACAAAAATCACATTTAATGAGTAAATTAGCTAGCTTAGAAAAGTCAGGAAAAAAGAAATAATTATCTTTTATAAACTAAATTAAAAGTTAATAGAAATTGGAGTAAAACTGAATCTGGATTATCAGAGTAAAGTTTTATTCCTTTTTCAATTTCAGCAAGTTTATTTAGAATTAAAACAAATGTTTTATATGATAAAAAAGAAACAGCTTTTTTAGAATAATATAATCTTCCTTTTGATATTTTTAACTGATCCATAATTTGAACATCAGATTTATTTTGTTCAATTAAATTCTTTAGTAAAGCATAGTCTTTAAACTGTGATACAAAGATAGGAAGAAGATTTAAAGTTTCATAACCAATGGATCTAAGTTGTAAATATGAAGAAACTGAAGAAGCAATATTTTTATTAAGAAGTGAAGTGACTGTTTGGAAGATATCATCTTCGAGTGGTTTAATAACTAATTTTTCAATATCCTTTTCTTCAATCTTAGATGAATATTCTAAAACCTTATTAAGTTCATTTGTAAAATGTAAGAAGTCCCCTTCATCAACATAGTTAACTTTCCTTTTTGTTCTTTCGAATAATAATTCCAGAGATTTGGAGGTGATTTCCTTAGATTGTGACTTAGCAACTTTTTTTCCATATTCAATATATGCATCTAAATCCATTAATGTTGATTGGTTAAAAATAGCATCTTTTTCTTTTAGTTTAATAACAATAGTATTCTTAGAATCTAAATTACCAGGGACAAGAAGGATCATATCACTACTATCTTTATTATCGATATAACTTAGTAAAGAATTATAGTTTTGTTTTTTCTCTGCTAGTGGAGCTTTTATCTTACTAGTTGAAAGAAAATAGCAATGTTCATATACAATTATTTTCTTATTTTCAAAAAGAGATATTGAAGTTCCTTCACTTACAATATCCTGAACATAAGTATTAAATCCATCAAACTTTAAGATGGTTGTATTATTTGATATTTTTTTTAAATCATTAAAGCAGTCATGAACAACTTGTCCATAATCTGAACCATAATAAACATATATCATTAAAGAGTTTCCGGTTTGGTTATTTTTTCATCAACTACTTCAACTAATTCAATCACAACATCATTATAAGGTCTATCATTAGAATCAGTTTGTGTAGATGCAATTTTATCAACAACATCCATACCTTCAATAACTTTACCAAAGGCTGCATATTGACCATCTAAAAATAAATCATCTTTATCACAAATAAAGAACTGTGATCCTCCACTATTTGGATCATTTGCTCTTGCCATAGAAACTACCCCTCTATGATGAGATAAAGTATTATTTACTCCATTAGCTTTAAATTCACCTTTGATTGAATATCCAGGTCCACTAGTACCAGTTCCAGTTGGGTCTCCACCTTGAATCATAAAGTTTTTGATGACTCGATGGAATATTACTCCATTATAAAAACCAGTTCCAGCTAAATATGCAAAGTTAGTTGCAGATATTGGTGCGTTTTTATAATCTAGTTCTATTTTTATTTTTCCAAAATTCTTGATATTTAAAATAACCATTGTCTTTATTCCTTTTTACTTAGATTTTGCAGAATCTTGATTCTTTACTGCATTAATAGATGCATTAATTTCATCTTGATCACCTAAATAATAGTGTTTTTTATCAATTGGTTGAAGTTTTGAATCAAGTTCATAAACAAGTGGAACACCTGTTGGAATATTCAATTCAGCAATATCGGCATCAGACATATTATCTAAATACTTTACTAATGCTCTTAATGAATTACCATGTGCAACAATTAAAACATTCTTTCCAGCTTTAATTTCTGGAGCTATAACCTTTTTAAAATATGGTACAACTCTTTTAACTGTATCTTTTAATGATTCATTAAGTGGTAAATCACTTGGTTTTTCATGTGCATATTGCTCTTGATTAGCAGGATTTCTTTCATCACTTGGTTGAAGAGCTGGTGGAGCAACATCATATGATCTTCTCCATAAATGAACCTTTTCAGAACCATATTTTTCAGCAGTTTCAGCTTTATTTAAGCCTTGTAAAGCCCCATAATGCCTTTCATTTAACTTAAATGACTTAATAACTGGGATATAATTTTCATCTAATTCATTTAATGCGTAATAAGCTGTGTGAATTGCTCTTTTTAATACAGAAGTGTAACAAATATCGAATTTATATTCTTTTTCTTTTAAAATTTTTCCGCTAGATTTGGCTTCTTTAATGCCTTTTTCAGAAAGACCTACATCAGTCCATCCAGTAAATAAGTTTAGTTTGTTCCATTCGCTTTCACCATGTCGAATAAGAACGAGTTTGATTTTATACATAGGGTATTCTCCTTTATCTAAACGACAATATTATACTTTATTATTAAAATAATAAAAGTATTATTTCATTTTTGTTTTTAGCAATACTTATTTATAATTGTGATATATTTTAACTATGAATAATTCTCTGTCTCCTTTTGAACAATATAAAATTAATATAAGGAAAAAGCGAATTGCATTATTATTTTTATTTGTTTCTTTGATTATTATATTTTTCTTCTCTTTGCTAATTAATAGTGGAGGGCTATCATTTTCAAAAAGTATTTCTACTCTTTTTGGAATAGATAATACATCTTCTTATAAGTTAATCATCTTTAATATTAGATTAAATCGTACTTTGGCTGCTTTAATTATTGGTTTTGCTCTAGGTATATCTGGATTAATAATGCAAATAAATTTGCGTAATCCTCTCGCAAGTCCTTCTACTCTTGGCGTTAGTAGTTCTGCATTAATGGGTGCAACAATATCAATAATTCTATTTAATGACAAGAATATTTATTCTGCACCAATATTTTCTACTATTCCAATGGCATTACTTTTTTCATTAATTACAATTACATTTATTGTTGTTTTATCTA
The DNA here is from genome assembly GCA_902773085.1 of uncultured Erysipelotrichaceae bacterium. Taxonomy (GTDB): domain Bacteria; phylum Bacillota_I; class Bacilli_A; order RFN20; family CAG-288; genus Enterosoma. The sequence goes on along the minus strand of CACYDF010000137.1, from coordinate 1,911 downwards.
GAACAAAAAAATTCTCCCCAAGTGCTGTTGCAGTTAGTGGAATTGCAATAACCAGTTTTACTGCTGCAATAACTACGATATTGCAATTTTTTGCAAGTGATACATTACTTGCATCAAGTGTTCATTTTTCTTTTGGTGACTTATCAAGAGCTAATCAAATGAATAATATAATAATGATAATTAGTGTTTTTGTTTCTTTAATTATTTTTATGTTATTCTCAAATAAATACAATGCAATATATTATGGAGATGAACTAGCCATTTCACTTGGTGTAAATATTAATGTAGTAAGATTTATTTCTTTGTTCTTCGCATCACTTCTTTGTGCATTAAGTGTTTCATTTGTGGGAGTAATAGGCTTTATTGGTATTCTTTCTCCACATATTATGAAAAGATTTATAGGTAATGAGGCTAGATATTTAATACCTTCAAGTGGATTATTAGGTTCTATAATATTGATACTATGTGATATTATTTCACGAATAATCATACCAAATTTTAACCTACCAGTTGGAGCTGTAACTGCTATTATTGGTGCACCATTTTTCTTCTTTATTTTAATCAGTAAAAAGGAGCAAAAAAATGATTAAGATAAATAATCTTTCATTCAAGTATAATAAAAACTCTAATTATATATTGAAAAATGTTAATTTGAATATTTCTGATAAAAAGATATCTATTATACTAGGAAATAATGGAGCTGGCAAAACAACACTGTTTAAATGTATTTCAGGAATTCTACCAATTAATGAAGGTAGAGTATTAGTTGATGGTCTTAATGTTTCTACAACTCCAAATCGAATACTATCAAAAAAATTAGCATATGTATTTCAAGTAAATATTGAAAGTAATTTGACTGTTTATGAAACAATACTTTTAGGGAGAAATCCTTATATTAATTTTTATCCAACAAAAAAAGATCATGATATAGTTTCAAAATTAATTAACGAATTTAATTTAGGAGAATATATTAATTATTCGTTTTCTTCATTAAGTGGTGGATATCAGCAAAAAGTAATGATTGCAAGAGCTCTTGCAAGTAATGCAGAAACATTTCTTTTTGATGAGATATCTTCTAATTTAGATATATCAAATAAACTTTTTATTTTTTCATTAATTAAAGAATTAAAAAGTAGAGGTAAAAGTATTTTTATTGCACTACATGATTTAAATGATGCATTAGTATTAGGCGATTATTTTTACATGTTAAAAGATGGCATAATTTATAAAGAAGGCAATAAAAAAATTATTAATAAAAAGAATATAAATGAATTGTATAATATTGAAGTAGAAGTTAAAAATATTGAGGGTGTTGAACATGTTATTTACAAAAAAAATCTCTAGTTTATTTCTATTAGGAGTATTAACTTCAATTGTTAGTTGTTCATCAAAAAATGAGATTAGTAGTGATGTTGTAATAACTGATTTATTAAATCGAGAAATAAAACTAGATCTATCTAAAATTCAAAAAGTAGTTTGCGTTGGAGCAGGTGCATTAAGATTATATTCATATGTAGGTAATTTGGATTTGTTATCTGGAGTTGAAGATATTGATAGAAATATTTCTGGAACTAATCCATTTTCAAACGCAAGTAGGCCATATTACGATGTTAATATTGAAAAATTTGAAAAATTACCCTCATGTGGAGTAGGTGGTCCTAAAAATCAATCTCCTGAATATGAAAAAATTCTTTCATGTGCTCCTGATGTTGTGTTTTCTGAATATACGGATGAAAATGTTGTCAAAAATATGGAAAATAATTTAAAAATTCCTATTATTTGTTTGAGTTATGGTAATAATTCTGTCTTTGATGAAAACGTTAAAAAGTCTTTAAACATTATTTCAACTATATGTAAAAATGAAAAAGCTAAAGAATTAATAAACTATATTGAGGAAAGTCAATCTGATTT
>CACYDF010000136.1 GCA_902773085.1 uncultured Erysipelotrichaceae bacterium | reverse complement strand
ATACTTTAAAGAATATTTTTATTAATAAAAATTTATTTGAGACTTTGAAACTTAAATATATTGGTCCATATAACGGACATGATTTTTCTGAACTTGATTTAGCATTCGAGAGAGCTAAACAATATGCTAAGACTGGTCATTCATGTTTAGTTCATATCTATACTAAAAAAGGTTATGGATTCCCACCAGCAATGAACGATATTGATGGCGACTTCCATGGAGTTAGTACTAAGTTTGATGAAACTAGAGAAATATCATATCCTTCTTTCTCTGAGATTAAAACTAACTATTATTTAGACTTATTAAAAGAAGATAAAAATATATATATTATTTCTCCTGCCATGGAGCAAGGATCTGGATTAAAAGACCTATTTAAAAAATATCCAGATAACTGTATTGATGTTGGGATATCTGAAGAACATGCTTTTACTTTTGCCTCTGGTCTTGCTATTAAAAATAAGAAACCAATTGTTGATATATATTCAACTTTTTTACAAAGAAGTTATGACCAACTTTTTGAAGATATTTCAAGAGAGAATATTAGTGTAACAACTATCATTGAAAAAGTAGGTCTTGCAGGAGGCGATGGTGCATCACATCATGGGATATATGATGTAGGATTTATTAGGACAATTCCAAATTCAAAAATATACATGCCATTTGATTATAAATCTGCAATTTATATTTTTAAAGAAAAGATGTTTAAAGAAAAAATACCACTATTTATAAGACTTTCTAGAGATACTCCACATGTATTATACGAAGAATATAAAAATGAAGACTCATATTATATTAAGAAAAATAATAGTGATACCTTAATCATTGGAATTGGTCCAAGAGCTGTTCCTGTATTAAATGAATTTACTGATTATGATAGGGTACTTCTAGTATCTTTATTACCTAAAGAAACAGAACTAAGTTTTATATCTAATAAATACAAAAATATTTTCTTCTATGATGCTTATTCAACTTGTAGTGGAACTTCCTCAATTATCAAAGAATATTTATTTAAAATGAAATATAAAGGAAACTTTTATGAATATACTTTTAAAGATGATTTTTATACTCACGGAAATGTTGATGAACTATTAAAAAAATATCATCTCGATGAAAACTATATTATTGATGAAATTTATTCTAAATAAAAAAATAGTATGGATAATAGCAAATAAATAAGTGAGGAATTATTTATATGATTGAACAACTTAAGATATCTAATATTGCTATTATTAAAGATAACACTCTTGACTTTGAAACTAGTTTTATTTCTCTTCTTGGTGAGACAGGTTCTGGTAAATCTTTAATTGTGAATTCTTTATCATTACTTAAAGGTGATAAAGCTGATTATTCTTTAATTAAAGATAAAAATCAGAAAGCTTTTATTCAAGCTTGCTTTTCACTTGATGAGACATATATTTCTCTTCATAAAGAAATAAAAGAGTATCTTCTTGATAATATGATTGTTATAAAAAGAGTTTTATCAAGTGATAATACTTCTAAATATTTTTTAAATGATCAGTTAGTTCCTCTTTCTTCTTATAAAAAAATAATTTCTCATTTAATTGATATTCATTCGCAAGGCGAGAACTGGGAACTATTTGATGAAAATAAACATATCGATTATTTAGATTTATTTAATAGCGATCAAATACTAAAAGCTAAAAAAGAATATCAAGAAAAATATCTTCTTCTTACTCAAAAAGAAAAAGAATTAGTTGAACTAGAAAATAATAAAGATATTGATGTTGACTATATTTCATATCAAATAGAAGAGATTGAAAAATATCATTTAAAAGAAAATGAGATTGAAAATCTGACTAGTGAATATAACTCATTAAAAGATTATGAGAAATTATCTTCTGCTTATAAAAAGTTTCAAGATATAAAATATTTAAATGAAGGAAAGGTTGAAGATATCCTTTCTAATTTATCTTCATCATTAAATTATTTTTCTACTTCTTCTTTATCAGCAGATAGTGAAAAAGTTAAAGAAGATATTTCATCATTAATATCGTCAATAAATAAATTTGAAACTACTTATCTATCTCTTGATATAAATCCAAAGAGAATTGATGAAATAAATGAACGTCTATTTTCTTTAAAATCTTTACAACGAAAATACGGAAATACAACAAATGACATTTTAAATAAATTAAAAGAATATAAAGAGATGATTGATTCAGTATCTCTTTTTGATAAAAAGAAACAAGATTTGAAAGATGAAATATCAAAACTTAAAGATGAAGTCATTGTTAATGGTAAGAAATTAACTGATATTAGAAAAAATAGTGCTGTTAAACTAGAAAATAGCATTGTTGAGACTTTAAAAGACTTAAATTTCAATGATAATGGCTTTAAAATTGCTTTTAATAGTGTTGATCCTTATCTAAATGGTCTAGAAAAAGTATCTTTTAGTGTCAGACTTAATAAAGGAATGGACTTTTTATCTTTATCGAAAGCTTGTAGTGGTGGAGAAGCAAGTCGTTTGATGTTAGCTTTAAAAATAGTATTAAATAGATTAAATCCATATAATCTAATTGTTTTAGATGAAATAGATATTGGTTTAAGTGGTTATACGGCTACTTTAATTGGTAAAAAGATAAGAGAATTATCAAAATCTTCTCAAGTAATACTGATATCACATTTACCTCAAGTTATTGTATTTGCTTCATCTTTTTTCAAAGTATATAAAGAAGATAATGATAATGTTACTCTTAGTTATGTTAAAAAGATTGAAAATGATTCATTAGTTAATGAGATTGCTAAAATGTTATCTCTAAATAAAGTAAATGATGAAGCTTTAATACAAGCTAAAAAAATAATTGATGAAGCAAAAGAATGAAAAAAATAGTTCATATTGATTTAAATGCTTTTTTTATTCAAGTTGAATCTTTACTCAATCCTGAATTAAATAAGGTGCCAGCAGTAGTTGCATATAATTCAAATCGAAGTGTTATATCAACTAGTAACTACATTGCTAGAAAATACGGAGTTACTTCTGGTCAACCTCTTGGGATTGCAAAAAGTATATGTCCATCTTTAGTTGTTGTAAATCCAAAATATCATTTATATGTCGACTATTCAAAAAAGTTTATGAACTATCTTGCAAGTAAAACAAAACTAATTGAAGTAGGAAGTATTGATGAAGCATATTTAGATTTAACTTCATATTTAATTGATAATAAAGAAAAAGAAATGTTATTTGATATGCAGATGGAGATATATCGAAAATTAAATTTAAAATGTTCGATTGGATATTCATATACACGTTTCTTTGCTAAGATGGCATCAGACTATAAAAAGCCTTTAGGACTTACTATTATTACTCAAGATAATTATTCAAAAATTTTGTATCCATTAAGTATAAATAAAGTATATGGGCTTGGTAAAAAAACATGTCAATATTTAGAAGAATATGGAATTAAAACAATAGAAGATTTAGTTAACTTAAAAGACAAAAAAATTATTTCATATTTTGGTAGCAGATATAATGATTTAATTTCATGTTTAACAGGTCATTCTTCTGATATTGTTTCAAATGAAAAATATGTTGCTAAAAGTATATCAACTGAAAGAACATTTTCAATTGATGAAGAAGATTTTGAAATTATATCTAAGATGTTTGATAGTTGTTCAAGTGAATTAGAAAGGCAGTTAAAAAAGAAGAATGAACTTGCTTATGGAGTTACTATTAAAGTACGAACAAATGACTTCAAAACATATACTAAAAAGATATTACTTAATAAGCCAATATCTTCATCACAATTAATATATATTTATTCTCTTGATTTATTCGAAGAATTAAAAATAAATTTACCTATTAGACTAATTGGAATTAAGCTTGATAAACTAATTAATAATAATGATATACTAGAAAATACAGACGAGGAAAATATATTATTTAAATGAACCTATCTAAAGCAATAGAAGAGTATTTATCTTATCTATCAATTGAAAAAGCTATAAGTAAGATTACATATGAAACTTATAGTACTGATTTAAAGATGTTTTTAGAAATTTCAACCGATATTTCGGTCGAAAAATTAGATATATCACATATTATAAATTATGTAGATAGATTACATGAACTTGGATATAAACGTTCTTCTATCATTAGAAAAAACATGTGTATCAAAGGATTATATAAATACCTTAAAAAAGAAAACATCATTGATTTAAATTTAGCTGATATTGAAATTCCAAAAGGAGAAAAATTACTTCCAGTAGTATTAAACAAAAGTGAAGTAGAAACCCTTTTTTCTTCTCTTGAGATTGATTCTCCTACCTACTATCTTGATTTAACTTTACTAAAAATAATGTACTACTCTGGTTTAAGAGTTAGCGAATTAATTTCACTAAAAAAACAAGACATATATTTTAAAGGAAATTATCTAAAAGTTTTTGGTAAAAGATCAAAAGAAAGAATAGTACCTTTTTCTGATAATGCAAAAAAAGTTTTGACTGATTATTTATCTTTATATCGAGATTTAATTAAATCAAAAAGTGATTTATTATTTTTATTTAATGATGGTAAAAAAGTTACAAGGCAATATGTATATTCAATGATAAAAAATACTGAGAAAAAATCTAAAATAAATAAGAAGATATCACCACATACTTTAAGACATTCTTTTGCAACAGAATTATTAGAAAATGGAGCAAAGTTAAAAGACGTTCAAACTCTTCTAGGTCATTCAAAAATTGAGACTACTCAAATATATACACACATATCAAAAAATAAAGAAATTGAAGAATATAAAAAAACAATGAAAAGAGATTAGACAATCAATTATTATGGTAAAATACATATGTATTTAAAAAAGGAGAGAATTAATGAAAAAGTTTAAAAGAGTTTTCTTAATTGTTATGGATTCTGTTGGTGTTGGATACGCTGAAGATGCTGAAAAATTTGGTGATAAAGGTTCCGATACTTTTGTCCATACTGCCGAAAAATGTGGTGGACTAAAAATTCCTAATCTTAACTATTTAGGTATAGGAGATCTTACTACTGCTTTAGGTACTCAAAAATTACCTCATCCTCATTCCTATGTTTTAAAACTACATGAAGCAAGTAAAGGAAAAGATACTCTTACAGGTCACTGTGAGATGATGGGTATTATGACTGAAAAACCACTTATTACATTTACTGATACTGGTTTTCCAAAAGAACTAATGGATCAACTTGCTGAAAAAACAGGAAGAAAATTATTAGGTAATTATTCAGCTAGTGGAACTGAAATTTTGAAAGAACTTGGTGAACAAGCAATGAAGGAAAAAGCATTAATTGTTTATACTTCTGCCGATTCAGTTTTACAAATTGCTGCTCATGTTGGAGTTATTCCTCTTGAAGATTTATATAAGTATTGTGAAATAGCTAGAGAATTAACTTTGAAACCAGAATGGAAAGTAGGAAGAGTTATTGCTCGTCCATTCTTAGGTGATAACAAAGATAATTTCTATCGAACTACTGATAGACATGACTATGCATTAAATCCATCTGGAAGAACTGCAATGAATGATTTACAAGATAATAAGCTTGATGTTATTGCAGTTGGTAAGATTCATGATATTTTTAACGGTGTAGGATGTACTAAGTCTATTCATACTGTTTCAAATCATAATGGTATGGAAATTACTACTGATATTGCTAAAAATGAAGATTTTACTGGCTTATGTTTTGTTAATCTAGTTGAATTTGATTCTTCGTATGGTCATAGACGTAATCCTACAGGATATGGAGCTTGTATTGAAGAGTTTGATAGAGATATAAAAGTCTTTATCGATAATATGAAAAATGATGATTTATTAATGATTACTGCTGACCATGGAAATGATCCTACTTGGACTGGAACAGATCACACAAGAGAAAATGTTCCTTTAATTTGTTATTCAAAATTATTTAAAGATGGAATTAGACTTAAAGATCAAAATTCATTTGCATGTATTGGTAAAACAATACTTAAAAACTTTGGTATTAAACCATCTCCAAATCAAATTGGTGATGTAATTAATGAAATCTTATAAGCTTATTTCTATATTATTATTTTCTTCAACTTTACTTTCTTGTACTAACAGTTCAAATATAGTAAAAATCAGTGCTTGGGGAAATGATGTTTCTTCAACTTTAACTGTGCTAGAAAGTGGACTTTTTAATGGTGAAAAATATGACTATGTTGCTTCATCATATCCAGTTATATCTTCAGCAATGCAAAAGAATTCTAAACTTAGTATTTTTGAAGATATAGCTAAAAAGTTTTCGTCTAAATATGAAGTAAATGGTTTTCCACAAGCTGGATTATTCATAAATAAAAAATTAGAAGATAATACTGAAATAAAAGATGAAATTAGTTCATTCCTTTCGCTGTTTGATTCAAGTGTTGAAAAGTTATTAAATGAAGATAAATCTTTTGGTGATATTATGAATAAATATTCAACAGATTTAGGAAAACAAACTGACTATTTTGGCTTTAATTCTAAATTACTTAATAATATGTTACAAGGAAATAAAATGGCTTTTATTTCTAATAAAAATAATCCTAGTTTAGAAGAACTAAATAAAGTGGTTGAAATATTAGAATTTACTCTCAAGAAAGAGAGTATTTCTAGTTATTATTTATCTGATTCTACTTATAAAGAAAGTGATTATTCTAAATATAAAATATCAGTTCCTTTTGGTGCCCCAGCAGCATCTTTATTACCATTTATTTTTGATTCCAATGATACATTAAATAATAATATATTATTTACTACTCCATTAAATATTCGTACTTCACTCCTAAGTGGTAATCAAGACTTTGTTATATTTGATTCATTAACTGGTATGAACATATCTGATAATTATAAATTAGTAAGACTATTAACTTATGGGAATTTACATTTAATATCATTAGGTAATGATTCAAATAATTCAGTTGATTCTGAAGATAAAATATATGCATATGGTCAAGAATTAATTCCTGGAAAGGTTGTAAAATCTGTTTATGAAAAAGAATAATTTATTATATGTTTCTTATGGTATTTTAATAATCATTTTTGTTTGGGAAATAATATCTTTTATTGTGTCTCCTGCACTCTTTCCTGACTTTTTTATATCGCTTGGTAATATGTTCAAAATGTTGTTTACTACTTCAATAATTTTAGATGTTTTATTTAGTTTATTAAGAATATTAATTTCATTTAGTTTAGGTCTAATTATTGGAGTAAGTCTTGGTATTATTTCTGGTATTAATAAAAAGAGTGAATATATTTTATTACCTATGATGACTTTGATAAAAGCAGTACCTACAATAGCATTCATTTTACTTTTTATGATCTACTTCAAATACTCATATATTTATGTATTGACTCTGCTCATCGTTCCTATTATTTATCAAGCTACTTCACATGAAATATTTATGAATAATCAGAAATATAAAAGTTTGTTTATTTTACGTAGTGGTAAAACAGATTTATATTCAATATTTAAGGTACTCTTACCTGCTTCATCTGTTCAAATTGTAAATAGTTTTATTCAATCATTTTCTTTAGGTATAAAAGCTCAAGTATTAGTAGAATCTTTTGCTTATACATCAAGTTTTAGAGGATTAGGAAAGCAAATATATCTATCTTTCCAAAATAGTAACATACAAAAGATGATTAGTTTAATCATATTTATCATATTATTTAGTTTATTAGTTGATTTAGGACTAATCAAACTTAAAAAGAAGATAATGACAATAACAAACTAAATACTAATTAAGTACTAATAGTAGAAAATTAGTAGATAATTAAAACAAATTAGTATTTATGATTATTATCAATATATTAGAAATATAGTTGATGTAATCTGATATAACAAAACACATTTATTTTAACTACTTCGCATAATATTTATTATGTAATATATATTAGTAGAATAATAGTACTAAACAACTACTATTTATTCATCTATACATATAATACGATATAGTAAACAAATTAGTATTTAAATAGTACTATTTAATTACTAATTAATCATTTCTTTTATTACATAATAAATATTATGCGAAGTAGTAAAATTAAATACTTTATATATGAATATTTTTCGTAGTATTAAACTACATATATGAAAAATAGTTGTATCAGTGTTTATAATGTAGTGAAAATATCAAAATCTACTAATTTAGTACTAAAAACTAATTTAATCTGATAGGTATAATTACACATATTTCATCCAATCAGATTGAATTTCAAAAATATACTAATTATCTACTAATTGTTATTTTTAGTAAATAAATAGTACTAATTTTCTACTATTCTATATTTCTAGCAGTTTAAGTAATATCTTGCTAGCAATTGAAGATGAACTAGATAGATTATTGTTATAGACGTTAGTATTATGATCTTCAAAAGCTTTATCTGTTATAGTCCTAATAATTAGGAAAGGAATATTTTCTAAATAACATACATGAGCAATTGCTGCACTTTCCATATCACAGGCTACAGGATTATCAAATTCTGATAATAAATCAATAGATACGTTATTTTTAGTAATAAAAGTATCTCCAGATATGATTAATCCATATTTTATGTTTTTAAGCTCCATTTTTTCAATTTTTTTGATATCTTTTTCATTACTGTAAAAATATAAAGGGAGGTCACTAAATTGGCCTCTAGAGTGATTAAAAGTGGTCAAATCAACGTCAAAATAGCATGTTTTAGTTGGTATTAAAGTATCTCCTATATTCAGAAATTTATTAACTGAACCAGCTACACCAACGTTATAAACACATTTAATGTTGTCAAAAATAGTCAATATTTTGGTTAATTGATAAGCAGAATTTACTTTTCCAATACCAGAAACAAACATTATTAATTCCATATTATCGTTAATATATCTTTTAAAAGATATATTACCTGCTGTTTCTGATACTATTTTTTTGCTTGGTAATTTTGATATTAATGCATCTTGTTCTTCTTTTTGAGCATTAATAATTACATATCTATTCATATTTTTCTCCTATTTAGATTCAATTATCATATGATTACAATCTAAATAAAGTTCATCAAATTTAACATTATTTCTTTCTTCTTTTGTAAACAATTGTACAACAACATCTTTTGAATCAATTAAAATCCACTTTGATTTGTTCTTTCCTTCGACATGATCTATTTCATATCCATACTTAATCAAAGCTTCTTTTGCATCTAAAACTAGCTTTTTCATTCGATAATCATTTTTAGATGATGCAACAATATAATATGAAACAAAAGGTGTTTTATTTTGAACATCGTAGATAATTACATTTTGAGCAAAATTATCTACAAGAAACTTTCCAACATTGATGACATTATAATCATTTATTTTTCCTAAATTTGTAATTTTAGATAATGAATCTTCAGTAACTTTTTTCTTAATCATTGACAATATATTTTACTACTATAATCCAATACAATAAAGACTATTTTTTTAAATAATAATTATAGAATTCTTTTGAATAATAATTTTCATTAATATCATATTTTTTACTTTTAAAATAACTTACTTGATCCAGAGTCAAATACTCAAAAGAATGAGAAAAATCCAGATATGAATCTTGAAGAATTTTTATTTTGTTACTATGTTTATTTTTGTCATTAATATATCTAAGTGGATCATATTTATCTGATAAGAAAATAATCTTTTCAAATAAGTTCATATCCTTTTTGCCTGTACAATGGAAAGAGATAGAAGTGTAAATATCTGGATTATTATCTCTTAATAATTTTTTATATATTTCAGCTCCTGCAAACTGGTGTAAAACATAATCTTTTGAGTCAATATAAAATTTATTATTTAAGGCCAATTTTTTCTGTTTATTTATATCAATATCTTTTGCAATATCATGAATTAAACCTGCTAAAAATAATGAATTATTGTCATTAATTTCTTTTTGAAAGAATCCAATTTTATATGAAATAAAACCAACATTTAAAGCATGATTAAATCTATTTGAATATAAATATTTTTTCTTTATTTTTTTATAAATATGTTTACTAATAATTGAAGAATTGATAATCAATTTTTCGTTTGTAATGAAGTTATTCCAATTGTGTTTATAAACATCTTTTTTTATGATATTAAAGTTTTTTAAATTATAATTTTTGATATTTTCAATGTAAAATACAATATCATTATAAAATAAATTTACATTATTTAATCTTAAAAATTCATCTATAGGTATTATTGTCGGATAAATATTAAATACTTTTTTTATATATTTTTTTAATTCTTTATTATCAGAATAATCATAATTATTAACAAAAATAATTTTGCCTTTATTAGATAAAATAAAATCCTCTTCGTATAAAGAAAGAGGATATTTATTCTTAATTAGAAAATAGATTTTATCCATTATATGTTTCTAAAGTAACACCAACGTTTTTAGGTACATAAATATCTACTTTATTTATATCACCTTCAACAATAAAGAAACATAAAGAATAGATTCTAATAATATATTTTACACCTGGTGTTAAATTAAAAGTTGTACATAAATAATCATCTGATTTTTGTAGTTGTGAAGAATGAAATTCATCAGATTTTGAATTAAATGATTCAAGTAATTTTTCAGCTTTATTTATCTTAGTTCTATATATTGAAATATCATTACTCTTATAAAAAGAAAACTCAGCTTTTCCACCAGTTACATAATCAATTCTTGCAAAATTTGATAATAAAAATGATTGTCCTTCTCTAGCTGAATAAGATTCAACTTTTACTTCTTTTCTAGGTTGAATAAACTTAGAGATAGTAGATTCAACATGTGAAATAATTGACTTTGCATTTTCAATTCCTGGAGTGTCATATAGATATGTGTTTTTATCTAATGGAATTGATATAACACTTAATGAAGTATTGGGATATAACGATGTTGTAATTAACTTTGAAGTTTCATTTGTATAGTTTCTTAATATTTCATTTACTAAGGATGATTTACCAACTTGAACAGCGCCAAAGAAATAAACATTTTTTCCCTTACGTAAATTGTTAATATATCCAAGTATTTCTTTAATATTTTCAGAGTCATTTGCACTAGAAATAAGAATTTCTTTTGGAACAACTTGTTGTTTATTAAAAATATTCATTACCAGTTTCTTTAAGTATTCATTACTTATCTCTTGTGGTAAAACATCTCTTTTATTTATAATTACTAAAAGATTATTTGGTAAATATGGAGGAATACTTTCAATTATTGATCCATATAGAGAAAAAGCATTTAAAACATAAACACCTAAAGCATTTTCTTCTTTAGCTGAAAGAAGGATTGTAGCAAAGTCAGAATTAAAATTATTTGATTTAGGAGAAGTAAAATGTCTTAATTTATAACATCTTTCACAAAGAACATCGTCATCAGTAAAATTCTTAATACGTTCACTAGTAACATAACCTTCGTCATTAGGATTTGTATCTTGCAAAATAGCCCCACAACTATAACATCTCCTAATTCTAATCTCGCTTGTAACACCAGTACTAGTATTCTTTTTAAAAACCATCAATCATTCTCCTTATTAAAGTTTATACCACATAAATTATTATTTATCAAATAATCTTTCATTCTCTCTTCGTTTTTTCTAAACATGTGTGTAATTATATTATCAATGTTATTTAATGGCCTTGTAATAATAAATTTACCACCTAAGCCATTAACATAATTTAAATCGGTTCTAAGTTGATCCCCAATAAATATGCATTTATTGAAATCAAGGCCTAAATCAAGCAAAAACTTAGCTATTTTACGTGAATTTGACTTATTAGCCATTGCTAAATATTTAACATCTAGATTCTTACAAAACCTATTTACTCTTCGATGAGTATTATTAGATACAATAATTAATTTCATATCTTTTGATTCCAAATACTTAATTAACTTAAATACATTTTCATCAGGATCTTTACTCTTAGTTGGTACAAGAGTTTGATCTAAATCCGCAATTATATATTTAAATCCATATGACCCTAATTTATTAAAATCTAGAGTATAAATAGACTTTGTATATCCAAAAATTTTATTAGCATATTTTTTCATATTATTTATTATTTATTTTTTCAAACAAATCAAATAAAGAAAGTTGGTCATCTTCTTTGACTTCAGCCTTTCTTTCTTGTTCACTAGGAATAGTAAAAGAAGGTTTTTCAACTTTCATTGTTGACTTATCAATAATTAAACCTGAATGGTGTCTACCAATAATATCTTCTTTATTAAAACCTTTTAAGTTTTCCCTCATTTCCATTCCAATGTCACTTGGATCAAATTCATTAATATTCACAGAAATAGTTGTAGAAGGAGTAATAAGGCCAACAAGAGCATCATTTACACGAGATTTTAAAACTTTTGATACTTCGACTATCTTCCAAGGATTTTTCTTTAAAATTTTAATTAAATGAGTTTTTGGACCTAAACGAGTAGTAACTGGAATCTTATTTGATGAAATTAGTCTTGCAGCACGTTTATCAGAAACGACAAATAGATACGAACTTTCATCATTAAAATATGATAAAAGAGAAACCATTTTAGCATGATCAATTCCACTAGCAATTGCTTTAACACCAACAGCACTAGTTGAGACTAATGGAATTTCATTTTCGTTATATCTAGAAGCATGACCAAGTTCATCAACTATAACCACTGTTGAATTTCCACTTGTAATACAGACTCCTACAACCTTGTCATCTTTATCAGAAAATTTACATGCACGAAGAGGTTTTCGAGAAAATGAGCCTTGATTAAACTCAGTTAAATCAACTCTTTTTATTTTGTTATTTTTAGTTAAAATGACAACTTTTAACCCTGGAATAAATTCATCAACAACAAATGCTTTGACAATTTTTTCACTATTAGAAAGATTACAAATATTATTTAAATGTTTACCTTCTTCTTTCCATTTCATATCACTTAATAAGTAAATTGGAACATATAAATAATTACCAAAATTAGTAAATAATAAAAGTGTTGAATGAGTATTGGTTTTCTTATTAATAATTACTTGATCACCAGGTTTTAATTTTGGAATAGGTATTGAATTTGGATCACTGGAATCAATTGAAGCTTTATAAGATTTATAGTTAGATCTTTTAAAATATCCATCAAAAGTACCAACAACATATGCATCTTCTTTTGCAATAAGTTTTGTAGTATCAACTGTATTAAATACTTGCTTTTCATCAAGAATTTGAGTCTTTCTTTCAATCGTGAATTTTTTATTAATCTCTTTTAACAAATTATATATCTCTTTATCCAACTTATCTGGGTCAGATAAAATTGCTTTATACTCAATTATCAGATTATTGAGCTCTTCTTTCTCGTTTGTTAATTCAACAATATCAGTATTAGATAATCTATAAAGTGGTAACATAGCAATAGCTTCTGATTGTCTTTCAGTAAAATGATAATCATCTTGTAACATTCTTTTAACTGATTCTTTACCATCAAGTTTTCTAATCTTTTCAACCACTTCATCAATTATTGAAACTACTCTAATTAAACCTTCAACAATCTCTAATCTTAATTCAGCTTTATTTAAATCAAACTTTAATGATCTAGTTTTAACTTCTCTTTGGTGTGAAATATAAACATCGATTAATTCAAGTAAAGACATCGTCTTAGGATGACCTTTATCGATTGCTAAGAAGTTACATGATATTGTTGTTCTAAGTGATCCTTTAGACTGAAGATAATTTAATACATCATTAGGATTTGAACCATCTCTAACTTTAATTGTTATTCGAATATCCTCTTTAGATGATTCATCAATTATTTCATCAATGTTATCTAAATTATCATTTTCTTTTCTTTTAACTAAATCAGATACAAAAGAAGACTTAGTTACTCCAAAAGGAATTTGAGAAATTACAATTGTGTTTGTATCTTCTTCAATATCAACTTTGCAATATAAGAAGAAACTACCTTTGCCAGTTTCATAAATTGTTCTTATTGCTTCTTTATCATCAATAATTCCACCAGTAGGAAAATCAGGACCATGAACAAACTCTAATAAATCATCAAGGTTAGTTCTCTTATGATTTATTCTATACATTGTTGCTTCAATAATTTCATTAAGATTATTTGAAGGAATATATGTTGATGATCCTACTGCAATACCACTTGTACCATTAACAAGTAAATTTGGAAATTTTGCTGGTAAAACAACAGGTTCAAAGAGCTTATCATCGAAAGTTGGTATCATTTCGACGGTTTCTTTATATAAATCTTCGACTAAATACTCACTTAAAGATGATAATCTAGCCTCAGTATACCTATAAGCAGCTGGTCCATCATCATCAATTGAACCATTATTACCTTGGAAATCAATTAATGGAGCAGCCATTTTCCAAGATTGAGACATATGAACAAGTGCATCATAAATTGATGTATCACCATGAGGATGATAATGACCCATTACATGACCAACAATAGTTGCAGATTTTACGGTAGGTTTTGAAAACAAGAAACCTTGATCAAACATATCATAAATGATTCTTCTTTGAACAGGTTTAAGACCATCTCTTGCATCAGGAATAGCACGATCAGTAATGACAGTTTTAGCATATCTATTGAAAGCATCAATCAAGACTGATGACATTGAAGATGGAACGATATTTTTACTTTCATCAATAATTTCTTTTGATTTATCTTTCACGTTTTAGTTCCTCTTTAAAACTATCTTTATTAGTAAAGTCGATATTATTATCTATCCATTCTTTTCTTCTATCGGCATCCTTACCAAGGAAAGTGTTAATCTTATCATGTGCATCTTCATCATCATCTAAAGAAACTTGAATTAATTTCCTTGTTGACTTTTGCATAGTAGTGACTGAAAGTTGAGAATAATTCATTTCTCCTAAACCTTTATATCTATTAACTTTATATCCTTGACCAATTTCTTCAATTGCTTTTTGTAAATCATTATCATCATAACAATATATTTCTTTTTTTGAATTATAAACTCGATATAAAGGTGGACAAGCAATATATAAATATCCTGATGAAATAAGCGGTTTCATATGATTATAAAAGAAAGTCAGTAATAATGATTGAATATGAGAACCATCATCATCAGCATCAGTCATAATTATGACTTTTCCATATTTAATATTTTTAATGTTAAATTCTTTGTTAAATCCAGCACCAATTGTATATATCAAAGTAGCAATTTCTTTATTTCCTAATAAAGTTTTTTCGTCGTCAATATCCGTAGTATTCTTTGGTTTTCCCCTTAATGGTAATATTGCTTGATGTGCAGGATCTCTTCCTTTTTTTGCTGAACCCCCTGCAGAATCACCTTCAACAATGAATAATTCATTTGCTAAATAATCTTTTGATGAACATGGGCAAAGCTTCTCACTTAAAGAATATGAAGTGACATGATTTTTAAGTAGTTCTCTTTCTTTTTTTCTATCTTCATCTGCTTTATTTTTAGCCTTCATTTCGATGATTGTTTTTTCAACTACTGCATCAGCTTCAGTCTTATGTTCTTCGAGATAATAAAGAAGTTTGTTTTCTATGACATTATCAACAGCATTAAGGGCAACTTTGGTTCCTAGTTTACCTTTTGTTTGTCCTTCAAATTGTAAAAGTTTTTCAGGAACACTAACAGAAAGAATAACTGATATTCCTTCTCTTATAGTATCACCATCTAATAAGTCATTCCCCTTTATTTTTCCTCTTGATAAAGCATAAGAATTAAATGATGAAGTAATTGCTTTTTTAAAGCCAGTAACATGATAACCACCATCTGTAGTTCTAACACCATTAGCAAATGAAATTATCTTTTCATTATAATCATCTTTAAAGAAGCCAAAGATAACTTCAACTTTAATTCTATCTTGTTCACCAGTTATATAAATTGGTTGAGTAAGTAAGGTTTTGTTTTTAGCATGTCTATTGAAATATTCCTTTAATCCATTTTCATAAAAGAAGTCTTGTTTACGATTAGTTCTTTCATCTAATAAATGGAAAGTAACACCTTTTGTTAAACATGCTCTATCATCTAAATGATTAGCGATTCTTTCATAGTTCCATGTGATGTCTTCAAAGATAGTATCATCTGGAAAAAATGATACACACGTACCTCTTTTATTAGTTTGGCCAAGATCTTTTAAAGGTAATGCCTTAGAACCACCTTTTTCAAATCTTTGAAAATGATCAACTCCATCTCGATATGAATGAACTTCCATCCATTTTGATAATGCATTAGTTACTGCAGCACCAACACCATGTAATCCACCAGCAGCTGAATAGTTTGATTCATCAAATTTTCCACCACCATGTAATGTTTGATATACAATTTGAAAACCTGTCATTTTTTCTTTTTCATTGTAATCATATGGTATTCCTCTTCCTTGATCTAATACTTCAAGTGAGCCATCTTTTTTAATTGTAACAAAAATATGCTTTCCATAGCCTTCGTTTGCTTCATCAACAGCATTGTCAACTATTTCCCATATAAGATGGTGTAATCCAACAGTATCGGTAGATCCAATATACATACCTGGACGTTCTCTAACAGGCTCAAGTCCATGTAATACCGTTAAATTACTCGCATTATAATTGTTGCCCACAATAAAACCTCACAATATAATTTTACTTCTTTATTTAATTAAAATAAAGAACTAATTAAATCTAAAAGCTTCTAAAAGGATATATTAAATCTTTGAGTTTCCCCATTTTACGATTTGATACAAGTAAATTAAGAAGTGTTTTTTTAAAAAAAAACTAGTAAAACATGTCATTTTTATT
>CACYDF010000135.1 GCA_902773085.1 uncultured Erysipelotrichaceae bacterium | reverse complement strand
GGTCAGAAAATTGCTGAAAAAGCAAAAGCAGCAAATAAGACACCTAAAGAATTTGTTGATGGAATAGTTAATAAATTTAAAGAAGTTTGGAAAACGATGGACATCTCTTATGACTACTATGTTCGTACTACTGATAAAAATCATATTGAATGTGTCCAAAAAGTTTTTACTAAACTTTTAAATGATGGAATTATTTATCTTGGCGAATATAAAGGATGGTATTGTACTCCTGATGAAGCATTCTGGTCTGATTCTCAAGTTGTTGTTGAAAATGGTATCCATTATTGCCCAGATTGTCATCGGGAAGTAAAATATGAATCTGAGCCTTGTTATTTCTTTAAAACATCTTTATTTGTTGATAAACTTGTAAAATTTTATAAAGAACATCCAAAGTTCTGCCCTGAAGATAAAATCAATGAGATGATTAATACTTTTATTAAAAATGGTCTTGAAGATTTGTGTATCACTCGAACTAGTTTTTCTTGGGGAGTTCAAGTTAAAGAAGATCCTAAACATATTGTATATGTTTGGATAGATGCACTACTTAATTATGTTTCTGCACTAGGTTTATATTCAAAAGATGATTCTTTGATGAAAAAATATTGGTCAGATGAAAGTGAAATTATTCAACTTGCAGGAAGAGATATTACTCGTTTCCATGTTATCTATTGGCCGATGCTATTATACGCACTTGGTTTAAGACTACCAGATAGAGTCTTAATTCACGGATTACTTTTAACTAGGTCTGGAGTCAAACTTGGTAAGTCACTTGGTAATGCACCTTCTCCTTATCCACTAGTTGAAAGATATTCAGTTGATGCTTTAAGATATTATCTTATTAGGGAAATGAATTTCCTTCAAGATGGTGCTTTTACTCCTAACCAATTTGTAGATAGATATAATGCAGATTTAGCAAATAATTACGGGAATTTAATTAACCGAACTTTATCAATGATTAATAAATACTTTGACGGAGTTATTCCAAGTGTTAGTAAAAAGATAATTAATCCACTTACAAAAAAACTCCTTGAAGATACTAAAAAGAAAGTTAAAAACTATTTTTCATTAATGGATGATTATAATCTTACTCAAGCAAGTGCATCTGCAATGGAAATATTTGATTTAGGAAATAAATATATTGATTCAATGGCTCCTTGGGATTTATCTAAAAATAATAAAGATGAAGAATTAAAAGAAACATTATATTATTCACTTGAACTTGTTAGAATTGGTTCTATTCTTTTACAAAATGTAATGCCAAATAAAACTAAAGAAGCTTTTTCTTTAATTAAAGTTAGTAAAGAAAATACTACTTTTGAATCAATAGATAATCTTGGCTTGTTACAAGGAAAAAAATTAGATACAATTACTCCTTTATTTCCAAGGCTTAAAAAAGAAGACGAGATTAATTTTTTAACTGATCTCATCGATAAAAAATAATATTCTTAAAACTATTTTATCTTTAATCAACAGAAGGAAATACATCTCTAAAAGCTTGATTTGTTACATCAGTAAAATCAAATTTTAGTTTTAGTTGATAATTAAGAGCAAGATTGTAGAATGATGCAGTACATAATTTTTTGAATTCTGCTTTTGTCCCTTGGTAAACAATCTTTTCAACTGGTGATTTATAAAATGCCCCATTTGCTATCGATTCAACAGTAGAAGGAATAGTAAGTGTTGCATCTCCCATATTTAATCCAACAAATGCACCTTTAGCAATTTTTTTTACACTATTTGGTATAGTAGTTGTACCATTTGTTGCAAAAATTAGAGCATTATCACTTTTTCTAATTATTGCATTGTTTTCACTTCTATATGTTTGATTTGCAGAATTAACTGTTAATTCTTCCATATAATTACTATTATATGTATCATTAGAAAAGGGGCTTAAAGATGCATCATTGCCAGCACTTTGATATTCAATATTAGAAACATTTTTCCCTATATCTATTTTCGTTATTTTTTTGCAATTTGAAAATGCACCTTTGCTAATCTTAGTCAAGTTATCAGAATTTAAAACAGGTTCATAAATCGAAGAATCTTTAAAACAGTTTTCTGGAATAACACTAATTTTTGGCAAAGATACACGTCTAATTTTACCAGCCTTGTAAAATGCATTTTTCTCAAGTGTAGTTACATTTTTACCATCAATATCAACAGCAATATCAGAATCAGAATTAAAAAGTTCAAATGCTTTTTCTTTAATTGTTTCAACAGAAGATATGCTTAGGCTTTTAATTGAACCTGTTGAAATATTAGTTAATGAATTAGTTCCAAGAGTTTTAATTCTATTATCTGAAATAAATAAATTATATGGAACTTTATCAACATTATATAAATTATTCGTCATAACCTTATTTTCATAAAACCTAGTAAGTTCAGTTCCTTCTACAATAATATAGTTGTCATTTAATGCTTCTTCAAATGATAATACTTTATAATGACCATAGTTTTCTTCGCCTGTAATTTCCAAAAAGACAGGTTCAGAACTATTTAAATTAACAATAGCATAGTAAGATTGTTTTTTATATACAGCTGGAAGATTATTAATTGATTTAGCGTTACTTACAGAATCACCTTTTGTTGTAGACCATCCAACAAAAGAATATTTTTTTCCATCTGCACAATAGTCAGGTTCAAAATATACTTTATTAACTGTTGCAAGCGAATCCGTAATAAATTGTTTTGATTCACTAGGAGTACGTCCATGATCTAAATCAAACGAAAAAAGAGGAGTTCCATCATAAGAACAAAAATTACAATTATATTTGATAAAATTAGAATAATAATTAGCTACAAAATTAATATCTGCTTGAGTTTCATCATCAGACATATCTAAATAACCGCCATAAGAATCAAAACGATAGTGTTTATCTTCAACAACACCATTTACGATTTTATTCCATGCATTTGAAAATGTAATCACCTTTCCTTCTTCACTATAATTAGGAACTGGATCATCACTCCTATTTAAATCGGATTTTAAAATCTTTTGCCCCTTAGTTTTAGTTACAGTTGCATAAACTTCACCAATATTAGAATAAAAAGTTGCTGTATACGAATTAGAAATGATGGGTTCTTCTTTAAATATTGCAAAGAAATAGGTATCTTTTGTAATTTTAGGTAATTTATTATTAGGTAATGCTGAAGTATAATTTGCTTCTGAATCCTCAGACCATCCAAAAAAAGTATATTTAGTAGTAGATGTATTATTCTTTGTTGGTGGGTTACCAGTATATGATACACTACCTCCTTCATTAACACTTGTATGATATAATTCGGTTTTATCATTATAAAAAAATACTTGATACTTTTTTTGAGTTGGCTTTGAACTATCTCCACTACCACTTTCACTACTATTGTTATTACTACTTCCACTTCCACTATCTTCAGAAGTAGAATTAGTTAAGTCAAAACCATTACTACTTGTTTCATCATTTGGAACAAGTGGATTACAAGAAGCTAAAGTTAATATTAATGCTAAACCTAAAATACCCTTTTTATTCATCATGATTTCACCCCTTCAACTACATCTATTATTTTATAGAAAAAAAAAAAAAAAGCAATATTTAAAGCCCATTAATTAAAGTGTTTAAAAATATATATTTTTATTTACTAATTTAACACGTGTTTTTTTATTAATAGTTACTAATAAAAAAATAAGTTATAAAATTATTTATAACTTACAACAATTTCGTTTATAAAAACAAATGTTTTATATAACTTCTATAAACATAGCGATTAAAAACAACTATTCTTTCTTTAATAATATAGGATAAGAGTTGTTATTATCAGTTAAACTACTAATATTAGTTAAAGATGAGAAAGTAGGATTAGTAGTACTATTAGAAGTAATTAATGAATAATAATTATATGGGAAAGTTCCATCAGTAAGATTGATCTTCTTAGCTGCCTTATCAAATACTTCATTTTTGCTGTTTTTATAGCACAATGCTTGCTTTTCAATTAACGTGTAATTAGTTCCTCCACTTTGGAAAATTAAACTTCCATTAGAATCAAGAAAACTAATTGTGTTTTCCCTCATAACGCAGACTGTATTTGGAACATATAAATGCCTAAATAAAAGTTTGTTTTGGTCTTCAATAGGGGTTAAAGTAGCATTTCCGGTAGCAAAAGCTAGGGAAAACTTGACAACTTTTTTTGTCACACCATTAAGTGTAAGTTTAGATGGGACTACAACATCACCGCCCCCATATACTGAAGGATAAAATATAGCATCATATCCATCTGCATATTCAGAAACACTACATCCATATATTTTCCCATCAGTAAAAGTTTGATTATAAACAGCATAAGTATTTACCATTACTGATCTTAGTTCACATGTTTTTTCACTAACAACTGTTTTACTATTTTTATTTATTAATCTAGCAGTTAAAGTAGAATATCGTGACGCAGAACCATGTGCAGTAACTTTTACATAACTTCCTGATGATGAACTTAATGCAAAGAAGTTTTTATCTTCTTCAGGTATACTCCAGTCAACTGTATATTCGCTTTCAAGATCTCCAGTTAGATTGGAGTAAACATATTCATGATTGCTTAATGACGTAGAAAGACTACCTGTTATTCCATTGCTCCAAGCTTTATTTGTCCTATCTGAACTACCAAAATCAAGTTCGATAGTTTCTTTATCAATTATAAAATCAAACTCAGTTGTATATGAATATATTGCGTAATATGTTTCATCTTTAACTGCAGCAGGAATATTTAAAGGACCATAAGCATCTTTTGGATCAACATTAGGATTTGTATGCCAACCAACAAATGTGTAATATCTTGTTACACCACTTACTACTTCTGGCTTTCTCTCAGGTACAGTTCCATAATATTGTGGACTTACACCTTTATTTACAGTAACTGGATTACCTAAAATAGTATCTCCATCCATGAATGTTATAGTATAGGTATTACTCATTAAAGCAGAAGAAAAAATTGCAAAATAAATAGTATCTTTTGTTATAACAGGTAAATCATTAATAGTTATAGCATTTTCTGGTGATGAAGTAGGATCTTCAGACCATCCAACAAATGTATAAACAGTTGTTTGACCATCATGTGAAGTAACTGGATCTTGTGAAGGAGTAATTGGCCCAGTATATACATTGATAGGTTGGCTTCCTTCTTGAACATCATCTTTATAAGATAAGACTGTCGTCAAAGTTTTAAAAGTTACCGAATATTTTTTTAAAGTTACTTGAGAAGAAGAAAAAATTGCAAAATATGTAGTATCTTTTGTAACAACAGGGAGATTATATGGTGCAATTGCCTGATTATAACTTGCTTCTGAATCAGTAGACCATCCAACAAATGTATATACTATTCCACTATTAGTATCATCTACTTTTTTAGGTGTTGTACCAGTATAAGTGACTTTACTGCCACTTGATACTTTTTTAGCATCTAATAGTACATCACCATTTTTAAATGTTACAAGGTAAAAATTATTACTTGTAGTGCTTGTAGTTGTGCTAGAATCATTAATTTTTGCATCTAAAAAACTAGGTCTTTCAGCAGAATTAGTACAAGATGCAAGTAATGTAGTTGCACACAAAAAGGCGATGCAAAAAGTCTTATTCATGTAACTCATTCCAATAATAATATATCATATTCACAACTATAAAGAAAAAATTATAAACACCTAGTATGTAACAATATAACCTTTTTACAACTTTATAGCGTGTTAGTCATATTTAACTTGACATCGAAAATTGATTAAAGTAATATATACTTGTTAGACATAACTAACAGGAGGATATATGCCTTTATTCTTAGCAAGTGTAAATACTAGTTACATAATTAAAAAAGTACTTGGTGATACTAAAACAAAAAAGAGATTAGAATCACTTGGTTTAGTTGAAAATCAAGATATTGTTGTTTTATCCCATACAAATAATGGGTGTATTATTTTGATTAACAATTCTCGTCTTGCTCTTGATAAAAACATTGTCAAGAATATTATTGTCTAGGAGGAAGTATGGAAGTTAAAGAAACAAAAAAAGGAGAGACATATTTACTATCTGAAGTAAGTATTGGTTCAACTGGTACTATTACTAAAATTAATGCAGAGGGTAGATTACGTAGAAGAATTCTTGATATGGGAATTACACCTAATACCCAAATATTTTTAAGAAAGAAAGCACCTCTAGGTGATCCACTTGAAATAACTATTAGAGGATATGAACTGACTTTAAGAAAAGAAGAAGCAAGTCAAATTGAAATAAAAGTAACAGATGTAAGAGAGGTTTAAAAATGAAAAAGGTTGTTATTGCTCTTGCTGGAAATCCAAATTCTGGTAAGACTACTTTATTTAATGCACTAACTGGCGCTACTGCACATGTTGGTAATTGGCCAGGAGTAACAGTTGAAAAAAGAACAGGTATCTTTAAAGGATATAAAAACGAAACTGTTGAAATAGTTGACTTACCTGGAATATATTCCCTTTCTCCTTATACTCCTGAAGAAGTAATTACAAGGAACTTTATCCTTGAAGAAAAACCTGATTGTATCATCAATGTTATTGATGCAACCAATTTAGAAAGAAATCTATATATGACTAGTCAGTTACTAGAAATGGATATTCCTCTTGTCCTTGCTTTTAATATGATTGATATAGTCAATGATAACCACGTCCAACTTGATATCAAGGGAATGGAAAAATTATTAAATGTTCCTATTATTCCTGTATCTGCTTTAAGAAATTCTCATCTAAATGATTTAGTATTAAAAGCAATTGAAGAAAGTAAAAAAGTTAAAACTCCTTCTTATAGCTGGGCAAGTGATACTAAAATCAAAAAGATAATTGAAGAAGCTATTTCTATTTATTCAAAAGAAAAGATTGATAATCCTACTTTCCATGCAATAAAAGCATTAGAAGGTGATGAAATTGAAAAAGAAAAAAATAGTAAACTTTTTTCTCAAGTTTGCAAATTAGTTAAATCAAGTGATGATTTTGAAGTTGAAAGTGCAAATTTAAGATACGAATACATAACTAAAAATATCACTTCTTTAAAGAAAGAAGAGAAAACTAAAATAAGTGAAAAACTTACTAAGTCAGATAAAATTGATAAAGTATTAACTAATAAGTGGGCAGCCATTCCTATTTTAGTTTTAATCATGTTTTTAGTTTTCCACCTCGTCTTTAGTGAAAACTTATTTTTTATAGGTTCTATTGCAGGTGCAATAAAAGGTGAAGATCCATTTTCTGGATATGGTGGACTAATTAGTATTGGTGATTATCATCCTTTTGAAGATTTATTTTATTCTTCGTCAGGAATTAATTCACCTGGAGTAATCTTAACTAACTTTGTTAATGGAATAACTGGAATGATTACTCAAGGTTTTAGACTTCTATTTGAAACTACTTCTTCTCCTGAATGGGTAAGCGGACTTATCTGTGATGGAATTTTAGGTGGCGTATTTGCTGTTATTGGATTTTTACCTCAGATATTATTCTTATTTATGTTCTTTGCCATCTTAGAAGATTCAGGATATATGGCAAGAGTTGCCTTTGTCCTTGATCGTATCTTTAGAAAGTTTGGTGTCTCAGGTAGAGCCTTTATTCCTATGATAATGGGCTATGGTTGTGCAGTTCCAGCAATAATTAATACCCGAACTTTATCAAGTGACAAAGAAAGAATTAAAACTATCCGAGCAATTCCTCTATTTGTTTGTGGAGCTAAACTTCCTATTTTAGTAGCATGTTGTGGATGTATTGCGAGTGTATTTAATCTTCAATCCGATTTGATTGCACTATCAATTTATGTCATTGCATTTGCTACTGCTGTAATCTCTGTTATTGTTATGAACAATACAACAATGAAAGAAGATGTACCACCATTTATTATGGAACTTCCTAGTTACCATCTACCAATGGCTAAATCTCTTTTAATCCATATTTGGGATAAGGCTAAACACTTCCTTAAAAAAGCTTCAACAATTATTTTGACATCAACTATTATTGTCTGGCTTCTTTCTCACCTAACTTGGAGTTGGGAATATGTATCTGAAGAAGATATCAGTTTATCAATCCTTGCAAGTCTAGGAATGTTTATTCAACCACTTTTCACTCCACTTGGTTTTGGCTATCAAATTAGTAGAGAGTTTGGTTGGACTTATACTGTTGCTACCATAAACGGTATTGTTGCAAAAGAAAATGTCATATCAACTTTAAATGTTATTGCATCATCTCTACCTTCAACATTTATTGGAAATCTAGATGTTGGAAATGAAAATGGAATCGATGCTTTAATTGCTATGTATGAATCAACAAATATTTCTCTTGGTGGTATCTATTCATTCATTGCTTTTAATGTATTAACTATTCCATGCTTTGCAACATTAGCTACATCAAAGGCGGAATTACCAAATAAAAAATATTTCATTAATTCTATTTTCTTCTGGTTAGGAGTAAGTTATTTTGTATCAATGTCTTTGTATCTAACAATTGACTTTATTTGGCCTATTGGAATTATTCTTCCTTTAGTTATTGGTAGTGTTGCTTTTCTCTACTTTTACAATAAGAAGAACAATCTTAAAATTGAAGAATAATTAAAATGAAATTAGTTGAAATTATTACAATTATTATCGTTTCTTCTTATCTACTTTTAATGCTATTTTATTTTGCAAAAAAAGTACAAAGTGGAGAAGGAATAAATAGCGAATGTGATGAATGTAAAAATAAAGGTGCGAAACTAATAAAATACTATTACAAACAAAAAAAGAAAGAATGTAAAATAAATAGCAAATAACTAATTGACTTTCACGATTTTTGACAAGCGATTTTTATAAATTATAGTTTTTTATCAAAAAACTAATAAAAATAGCCACTTTTTGAGAT
>CACYDF010000134.1 GCA_902773085.1 uncultured Erysipelotrichaceae bacterium | reverse complement strand
TATTAAATCTTGGCTTGAAAGAACAAGTTCAGCCCCTTCACTAATTAAAGTATTAGTTAAATCATCTCCAGTGTTATTACAAGGTAATGCCATAATCTCTTTATTGTTATCTAGAGCAAATCTTACTGTAGTTGAACTACCTGATTTATTTTTACCACCTCCAACAAAAATGATTTCACTAAGTGATGCAATTATTCTATTTCTTTTAATAAAAGAATCATGTGTTGGAGAAGTATTACTTGGATATTCACTTAGTAATAAGCCCTTTTTGCTTTTGCAGTAGTTATATATTTCAGTAGACTCTTTTGGGTAAATAACATCTATCCCATTTCCTAAAACACCTATCAAAGGAGATTTAGTATTCATTCCTGCCAACATACTGGTTAAATCAAGCCCTTTAGCAAGGCCTGAAATAATTGCAACTTTATATTTAAAAAACTCTTCAACTTCATAAAGTAACTTATAAGTATATTGACTTTGATACTTAGTTGGGGTTCTTGTTCCAATTGAAGAAATCCTAAGATTAGATTTTAGTAAAGATATATCTCCGTAATAAAATAAACAAAAAGGAGGATGAAAAATTCTTTTTAAAGAATCTGGATAATCGTTATCTAAAATAGTTAAATATTTTGTTTGATTAGAGCAAAGACATTTATATTCATCTTCATCAACCTTGTCTTTCTCTATGATGCTGTCATAGATTTTATCCCAGTCTCCTTTGTGCTTCAAAGCATAGTAATGAATGATTTCTCGGTTAGTTAACATAATATTTCCTCTCTATTATGTTTTTGCCTCAATCACATAATTTTTTTAAAACAAATGAATTTTATTTTTTTCTTCGAGGATAGATTTTATTGGTTCAAAACTTTTTCGATGTACAAGAGGAATGATTCCATATTTACTAATTGCATCAAGATGGTCTTTAGTTCCATATCCCTTGTTTTTATCAAAAGAATAATTAGGATATTTTTTTGCTAAATCTTTCATATATCTATCTCGAGATACTTTTGCAAGAATACTACTTGCAGCAACTGACAAACTTGTTGCATCACCTTTAGGAATAGAAAGAATAGGACATGTTGTTTTAATTTTCATATAGTCAGTAATGACATAATCAATATTTATTTTTTTAAGTAAGTCAAGGTAACATTGCTCCATTCCAAGGCGTGATGATTCAAGGATATTTATTGAGTCAATTGTTTCTACATCAATACATTTAATTGAATAAGCAAGAGAGTTATCTATAATAATTGAATATAATTCTTCCCTTCTTTTTTCTGATAACTGCTTACTATCATTTATTAGTTCATTATCAAAGTCAGGTTTAAGAATTACACCTGCACAAAAAACTGGCCCAGCTAGTGGGCCTCTACCTGCCTCATCAAAACCTGCAATGATATTCATTGAATTTTCTTTTCTAATTTTTGAATCAAATAAAAATAACTTATTCATCTAAACAGATAGGTCCAATCTTCCCGTTTCTTAATTCGTTAAGAACAAATCTCATAGCTCGTGAAATATCAAGATTATTATTTTGCAAATACATTTTATTTTTTAAAGCAAGTTGATTATAAAAATCATAATAGTTATTTTCATTTATTTGATATTTGTCAAAAAGCATATCAGGATAAAGATGATTGATATGATTAAACAAATATTCGGCAAGTTGATCTAAGGGAAATATATTTTCTTTTACTGAACCAATTAGAGCAAGATTCAACATGATATTTTTATCTTCATAATTAGGTTCTAATACTCCTGGTGAATCATAAATATACAATTTATCTTTTACTTTAATTAGTGGTTCACTTCTTGTTAAACCAGGTTTATTTTCAACCCTTGTTTTTTTGTTTGAAGATAATAAATTTATGAGAGTAGATTTACCAACATTAGGAATACCGATTACAACAAAATACTTAATTGGTTTTGGAAAATTCAAAGATAGAAATTTCTTGTCTTTTTTAGTTTCAATATTTTCTATGTATGAGATTATTTGATTTCTACTTTCTTTTAGATTTAAATTAACAACAAAAGATTTAGTATGAGAGTCATTATTTCTTTCAATAATTTCATTTAATCTTTTTTTGTCAGCTAAATCACTCTTTGAATAGATGTTTATTTTCTCTTTATTTCCAATTAAATTATTAAGCGAAAAAGAAAGTGATGATAAAGGTGCTCTACTATCGCAAATATTTATAACACCATCACACTTAGGAATAATATCTTTGAGATTATTTAAGGCCTTTTTCATATGGCCTGGAAACCAGTTAGCATTTACTTGAGGCATATAGATATTATATCGTAAGGCTTGTTGTTTATTCTTATCTAAATCAATTGTTGTAAAAATGTTGCTCAAGATAGGTATTGTTAAGTTTATGGAATCAATAATTGGGCTTTTAATTGCTTTTCAAATATATACAAATATAATGAGTTTTGTATGGTAGGAAATATAAGTACGAGGCTCCTTGAAATTAGGAAGAAGAAAAACATTAGCCAGGCTAAAATGGCAGAAATATTAGGCACTACACAGCCAAATATTTCTAGATATGAAAAAGGGATTATTTCTCCTGGTTATGACATTATCATTATGTATATGAATTACTTTCAAGTAACTTTTGATTACCTAATGTGTTTAACTGATGACCCAAATTATTCAAGGTATTCTTCAAAAAACACTATCGCAAAAATAAAATAAAAAAGTATATTAAAAAATTTTTCTTTGTAATACAATATTACTTGGAGGGATTTACAATGGAAGAAAAGAAAGAAAGTAGAATTGATCCAAAAAACCAACCTTATCATGTCTCCAAAAGAGCTAGCGACAGAAAATGGCAAGTAAAAAGAGCTGGCAGTGATAATGTTATTAAACTTTTCGATACCAAGGATGAAGCCGAGGAATATTGTTTCCAAATGGGTGGCAACCAAGGTGTTAAAGTAATTGTTCATAAATCCAAAGGCGAAAACAAAGGTAAAATTAGTAAAATCGTTAAGTAGTATAGATAATAATAATAAATTTGTTTAGTAGATTAAGCTTAGGCAACAATATTTTTGATTGGAGAACAAATGCAAGCAAAAAGTAACCAAGTTATTATGTCTTTTTCTTATAATCAAGAAGATAATGATTATGAGAGAGAGAATGGGCAACCTTCAGACAGAAATTCAAGAGGAAGAAGGCGTTCTTTCTCTGTTTTTTCAATTATCCTTTTAATATTAGCCATTATATTAATGATTGTCTTTGTATCTGTGCAAAGAAGTAATAGTACTCTAAAGTATGGTGATAATAGTCTTATATTCAATGTTGATGCTGATTATGATGACCAACCAGATTTAACTGAGGATGGATATCCTGATTTATCAAGATATTACTCTGATGCATTTTCTGAAGAACAAAAAGTAAAAGCATTCTCCATTAGAGGGGAAGATAATCCAGAAGGAATTATTTTACCCAATAAAGATGGTTATGAAAATAGAATTGGTGAATTAGCATATTATTTATTAAATTCTAAGGAGTACAGTGTAACTGTTTCTATTGAGTATTCCAACATCAATGGTAACATTATGTACTTAAAAGGTAGAATTACTCTACTTGGAACTAGGAGAGTAGCTCAATATAGTGCAAGTATCAGCAAGACTGTTTATGAAAAATACGCAGATGTTATTTTTAAGAATTATTGCAATGAAGGGAAACTAGTTTACGCAAATGTAGTTCCAACTGTTCAATCAAGCAATGTTTTCCTTTCTGTTTTCCTCCCAATATTAGTACAACTATTAGTTTATGGAATAATAGGGTACATGATGTTTAGGATTATTAGATCGGTTGCTAGTCAAAATGGTCCTAATGCAATGTCTGGTTTTGTCAATAACCTTTCAAGAAAACAAAGAAGTTCAAAAGTTAGATTTGCAGATGTCGCTGGATGCGACGAAGCAAAAGTTGAATTAATTGAAATGGTAGACTATTTTAGAGCGACAGATAGATATACAAGACTCGGTGCAAAACTTCCTCATGGTGTTTTACTTCAAGGCCCTCCAGGAACAGGTAAAACTCTTCTTGCAAAAGCAGTTGCTGGTGAAGCTAATGTTCCTTTCTATTCAATATCAGGATCTGATTTTGTTGAAATGTATGTTGGTGTTGGTGCTAGTAGAGTTAGATCTTTATTTAAGAGTGCTAAACAAAATGCACCTTGTTTAATCTTTATTGATGAAATTGATGCTGTCGGTAGACAAAGAGGAGCTGGACTTGGTGGTGGTAATGATGAACGAGAACAAACTTTAAATGAACTTTTAGTTGAAATGGATGGATTTGAAGATAACTCTGGAATTATTGTAATGGCTGCTACAAATAGATCTGATGTTCTTGATCCTGCATTAACTAGACCTGGAAGATTTGATCGAACTATTACAGTTGATTTACCAAACAAGGCTGGAAGAAGAGATATATTAAAAGTTCATTCTAGAAATAAGACAGTTGCAAGTGAAGTTTCATTCGACTCTATTGCTTCTAGAACAGTTGGTTTTTCTGGAGCAGACTTAGCTAACATTATGAATGATGCTGCCATATTAGCAGTTCGTGCAAATAGAGATGCAATTACAATGGCAGATATTGATGAAGCAATTGATAGAGCAGTTGCAGGTCCTGCTAAAAATTCTCACTTAGAAGAAAAAGAAAAGAAACAAGTTGCATATCATGAATCTGGTCATGCTGTCATTGGCTTATTCCTCCCCGATTCTGATGTTGTTCAAAAAATCACAATTGTTCCACGTGGAAGAACTGGTGGACATGTTTTAATGACTCCTGAAAAAGATAGATTCTTAATGACTAAGAAACAGTTACTTGCAAGAATAACTGGATACTTAGGTGGAAGAACAAGTGAAGAAATATTCTTTGGAGATGTTTCAACTGGTGCAAGTAATGATATTGAAGTCGCTACTCAAATTGCTCGATCAATGGTTACTCAATATGGTATGTCTGGTTTAGGACCAATCCAATATGAAAGACCTGATGGAAGTGTCTTTTTAGGAAGAGACTATAATTCTACTCAAGCTAATTACTCAACTGAAATAGCATTTGAAATCGATAAAGAAGTAAGAAGTATTATTGATAAATGTCACTTAGATGCAAAAAAGATATTAACTGAACATAAGAAGGATGTTGAATTAATTGCTCAAACATTAATTGAAAGAGAAACAATAACATCTGATGAAATATCTTATTTACTCAAACATCGTAAAATGCCAGATATAAAGAAACATATTAAGAAAGAAGTAAGTGTCAATAATCCTAATAGTATTACTTTATATCCTGGATATGAAATTCTCTATTCCAAGGTTGATGATATTTTAAAAGAAAAACCAAGCAATATTATTGTTGTTTTTGGTACCCAAAATGGAGTCAAACTCAGTAAAGAAGAATTCAAGAACTCTTGTGTAAGTAGATTAAAAGATCCAAGTAAAGTTGGTGTTTTATTTATTGATCAAAAACTTAGTTCATTAGTCTCAATCAGCCCTGAATCATTTGGATATCACATTGAAGCATATGCAGGAATTGAAGTCCTACTTGTAAAATGTGATTATGAATCAGTTAACTTATTAAGTTCTAAATAATGCTTAATTACTATAAAAAAGTAATAGATGTTTTAGATAAACATTTAATTGTAGGTTTGCCTACTGAGACTGTATATGGTCTAGGTATTTATTATGATGATGAAATTGCATATAAGAAATTAGTCGAACTTAAAAAAAGAGATTTTAAAAAGCCAATTGCAATAATGGTTAGGGAGAAATATGAATTAGAAAAACATTTTATTATTAGTGAAAATGCAAAAAAAATAATAGATAATTTTCTTCCTGGTCCACTCACTATTCTTTTACCTATTAGAGGAGAATATCCATATCAATGTCATTTAGGTACAAATGTTGTTGGTATTCGTATTCCTAAAGACAAGAAATTACAAAGATTACTTGCAAGAATAAAAAAACCACTTCAAGTTACAAGTTTTAATTTGTCAAATGATAAACCAAGCACTAGTTATAAAGATGCACTAAAAGTATTTGGTAGTAATGATGGTGTTGAAATCATTCTTAAAGGCAATTGTAAAAGTAAAATACCAACAACTGTTATTGACTTAACTAGTGATAATATTAAAATAATTAGAGAAGGAGAAATATCAAAAGAAGATATATTGGAGGTATTAAAATGAAAATTGCAATTGGATGTGATCACGGCGGATTTGATGCCAAAGAAGAAGTAGTTAGCAAATTAAGAAAAGAAGGAATAGAAGTTGAAGATGTTGGTACAATGTCAAATGATTCAGTTGACTATCCTATATACGCATTTAAATGCGCAAAACTTGTTCAAGAAAAGAAAGTCGATAAAGGCGTTTTAATTTGTTCAAGCGGTGAAGGAGTTATGATTTGCGCTAATAAAGTAAAAGGCATTAGATGCGGAATGGGATATAACGATGAAGTTTCAAAATTAATGGTTGAACATAATCATGCAAATATGATTGCATTTGGTGCAAAGTTTATGTCAGCTGAAGAAATTTATAAAAGAATCAAAATATTCCTAGATACTAAACCAAGTGAAGAAGAAAGGCATGTTCGAAGGGTTAAACAAATCGTTGAACAATAATATTTTGTAGTTGGGTTTTAATGACAATAAAAAGATTATTTCCATTATCACTCCTTATAGGTGCTCTTAGCATTTCTGCTTGTGGAGATTCCCTACCAGATTTTGAAAATAACAAAAACTCAAATAAAGATTCTGAAGTTAAGGATTCAAGTGAAAATTCAGAAAGTGAAGCACCTCAAGATTCAAATACTAGCGAAGAAGATAATTTAGAAGAGCAAGAACAAGGAGATAAGGATGATGAAAAAGAGGAAGTTTCAATTATCTCAATGTCATTTGAGCAAAGTAGTTATACACTTGCTCTAGATGAAAGTATAAAACCTAAACTAAATTATGTATCAAATGCAAGTGAGGAATTATCATTTAAATGGATAAGTGATAATACATCAATATGTAGTGCTACTGCTGAAGGAAGAGTCTATGGCTTAAAAGTAGGTATATGTAATATTACAGCTTATTATGATAGTAATAAAAACAATATTTTAGATAGTAGTGAAAAATCAGCAACTGCTCAGTTTAGAGTATATAATCCAACTATGACTATTTATTTAGATTCAAATGATTATACTCTTGCTGTTAATAACAGTGTCCATGCAAGTCCATCTTATGATGGTGGTTTTGATTTAAATCCTAAATTTAGTTGGAAATCAAATAATACTAATGTTGTAACAGTTACTAATGGTGAAATTATTGGTAAAGCAGTAGGAACGACAACTATTATTTGTTATTATGATGAAAACAAGAACTCTAACTTTGATTTAGGAATAGATCCTTATACAAGTGCAAGTGTTACTGTTGTAAGTTCTATTGATATCAGTGCAACTAATAATATTAAATACTACCCTGGCAAGAAAAAAAATAAGGATGCGACTTTGCCTGATGAAAAATATTATTCCACTGATATTAATGTTCATAATATTAATACAGAAGGGAAAGTACCTTATATTGATTTTAATACCTATCATTTGATACTTCTTTATCAAACTAATTTTATTGCTCACGTTACTAATACTGAAGATTTTTGTAAGTTTACTAAAGAAAGTGATGGCAGGTACAAATTAGTTTTTATTACAGATGACACGACAATAAATGATGAGATAAGAAATTCAACTACGTATTTTGATATTAGTAATAATACAATCACGTGTGACAATATAACAATGTTTTCTACTATTTTGCAAAGTTGGAATAACGGTGTTCCTAATGACATGTGTTCACCATATGGAATTGTTAAAACTTCTACAAAAACAAAATATATTGATAGCCCTACACCTACTACCTTTGACTTAAATCGTTACAATCTTCATATGTATGAGATTGATTCTGTCCCATATATTCCTTTGCATGTTGCTCTTTCTCTAGCTGGTGGATATGATTCATATTATTATGATGGGAAGAATCTTGTAGAAACAAAGAAGTTAGAAAATATAGAAACTACTTTCTTTTATTCAAATAAAGATAATTTTATTTTTGATGTAAAGGTATCTAGTAGTAATTATAATCTCACCTTTAAACGTCAAGACACTTCTAATGATTTTTATGCTAGTTATCAAGATAAATCAGGGACAGGCACATATAATAATTTCCGTGCT
>CACYDF010000133.1 GCA_902773085.1 uncultured Erysipelotrichaceae bacterium | reverse complement strand
ATGTAATAGATATTCCTAAAATAATTGGAATATATATTTTTGAAAACTTATCCATAAAGGATTGATGTTTAGATTTAAGAATCTCTTCTTCTTCAACAAGTTTTAATATCTTTGAAAATGTGGATGATGAAAAGCTTCTTGTTGCTTCAATAACAATTACACTATCAATATTGATTGACCCAGATAAAACACTATCACCTTCTTTCACTAATTTAGGTAAAGATTCACCAGAAAGAGATGAAAGATTTAAACTGGATTGTCCTTTAATAATAATTCCATCACATGGAATATTTTCCCCAGGTCTGATTTCTAAAATATTTCCTTTTGCTATTTCTTTAGGATTAATTTCAATGACTTGATTATTTTTTAATAGGTGTGCATTAAAAACAAGTGAATTAAGTAAAGAAGAAACAGACTTTTTTGCTTTAGTATTAGCATAATCTTCTAAAAACTCCCCAATTATTCTAAAAAGAAGAATAAGGATAGCTTCTTTAAATTCAAGTAATGATATAGCACCGATACTTGAAATAATCATCAGTAGTGATTCATTAAAGAATTCTTTTTCTTTTATCTTACTTACAAAGTCTATTATCAAATCAGGATATAGAATAATAATTCCAAAAATATATAGTAAAAAAGAAACAAAAGATAATGAATGATAAAAACTACTTCCCGTAAAAAGACTATATGTAAATTCAATATTTGCTACTCGTTCAACTATAAAACCTACAACTAGAGATAGTAAACTAGAAGTAAAAATAATAAGTGATTTGTTTTTTAAAAAGAGTCTTTTCATCTTATATACACTTGAATAACTATTCAATTGTTCAAATATATTATACACCTTATTTTTACTATTTAAATAGAAATTAATATTATTTCTTGAACACATAACTAATTTAGAAGTTGTTAATATAAAATTTTTTCATTTTTTTGTTGCTTATATTATATATATTATATATAATATATAAGTATGGGGAAGGTTTATATAAATAGCGAATACATTACTCTAGGTCAATTTGTTAAATTTTGTAACTTAGTTAACTCAGGTAGTGAAAGTAAATTATTTATATTAAACAATAAAATCTCTGTGAATGGCGTTAATGAGAAAAGGAGGGGAAGGAAGTTAAAAGTTAATGATACTGTTTTAATTAATGGAGTAAGCTACTATATATGTTCATCAAACAAATAATAGCTAAATCATTTCGAAACTTTGATGATTTAAATCTCGAATTAAATGATTCAAGAATATTCATCAAGGGTGTAAATGGCTCTGGAAAAACAAATATTCTTGAATTAGTTTATTTTTTATCTAGATGTAAACCATTTAAAGCTCATAATGAAGACGCACTGATTAAAATAGGTAGCAACGAAGCAAATATATATCTTAAATTTGAAAAAGATAAAGAAGAACACTCTATATCTTCAATAATTACAAAAAGGAAAAAAGTATTTGCTTACGACGATGAGAAAGTTAATAAATTAACATCAATATTTGGTCAATTAATCACTATCTCTTATATTCCAAAGTCTGTTTACCTATTTAAAAGCGAACCAGCTGAAAAAAGATCTTTCATTGATGAAATGTGCTCAATGATTAACTACCAATATCTTGAAACACTTCAAAGATATCGAAAATTACTAAAAGAAAGAAATCAAGCATTCATCAAAGATTACGATCAAGATATAATTAATGTCTATGCTGAACAATTAATTCCACTTGCTAAATATATCGTTTGCTTTAGAAATCAGATATTAGAAAAGATTAATCCATTATTACAAAAGTATTATTCACAAATGTTTGGTAGTAGTGATATTAAACTCGTGTATAAAACAAATTGTCCACTAGTTGAAGATGAATCACTATTTAAAGAACAAATGATAAAACAATTTAACGATAATAAGACTAATGAGCATTTAAAAAAACAAACTCTGTATGGGCCTCATCGTGATTCATTCTTTGTTCTAATTGATGGAAAAGATATTGCTAGTTATGGATCACAGGGCCAAAATCGACTTGCTACACTATCACTTAATCTTGCTAAAAAAGATATTTATTCAGAGTTTCTACATCAAGAACCGATTCTACTTCTAGATGATGTAATTAGTGACTTAGATGAAAAAAGAATTATTAGTCTACTTGA
Organism: uncultured Erysipelotrichaceae bacterium; assembly: GCA_902773085.1. Lineage (GTDB taxonomy): Bacteria > Bacillota_I > Bacilli_A > RFN20 > CAG-288 > Enterosoma. The sequence goes on along the minus strand of CACYDF010000133.1, from coordinate 1,937 downwards.
AGCAGTAAAAAATAGCAAACAAGTCATTATTACTGGTTCAACAAATAGTAATTTGTTAAAAGAATATAAAACATATGAGATTCAAAATGGAAAAATAATAAAGGAGTAAACAATGAAAGAAGTACTTACAGATGAAGAAAGAAGGCGAATTCAAACAGAGAAACAAAAAGCTAAGATGGAAAAATTAGCTAAAGATGAATCTAAAAAACCTGTAGATGAAAACAAACCAGTCTTTACAGAAGTATTAGAGGAAGAAAATTTTAATGAAGAATCTATTGAACATTTATCTTTAGATGAAACTGCTAAAGAAGAGATTCTAAAAGCTAAAGACGATTATACTGGTAAAGATATTGAAATCCTTGAAGGACTTGAAGCAGTAAGACAGCGTCCTGGTATGTACATTGGTACTACTTCTGCAAGAGGATTACACCATCTTGTTAGAGAAGCAGTTGATAATGGTATTGATGAAGCATTAGCTGGTTTTTGTAAACATATTGTTATAACTATTCTTCCTGGAACTGATAAAAACCCAATAAATAGAATTAGGGTTGAAGATGATGGAAGAGGAATCCCATGTGATATAAATGCTCAGACTGGCTTATCAACAGTTGAAACTGTTTATACAATTCTTCATGCTGGAGGTAAGTTTAATTCTAAAACTGGATATAAAATTTCTGGTGGTTTACATGGTATTGGTGTAAAGGCAGTAAATGCTCTTTCTACATATGTAAAAGTTACTGTATATAGAGATGGTAAAATCCATGAAATAGATTTTGCTAATGGTGGTAAAACTCTTAATCCACTTCATGTTATTGGCGAATGTGATACAAAGAAAACTGGTACTGTAGTTGAATTTACTCCAGATCCATTAATCTTTAAAGAAACAACAACATTCGATTTTTCAACAATTAACGATTATGCAAGGCAAACTGCTTATTTAACTAAAGGACTTGATATCACTGTTATTGATGAAAGAAATGCAGAAGATATTAAAAAGTCTCATTATGTCTTTGAAGGTGGTATTAAAGATTATATAAGTTATATAAATGCATCAAAAGATAAAGTAATTGAAGATATTCCTTATGTTCTTGGTGAATCAACAGTTAATATCGGTGGACTTGATGCTGATAAAGAAACAACTATTATTGTTGAATGTGCTTTACAACCAACTCGTGGTGGTTTTGTTAATATAAATTCATTTTGTAACAATATCAGAACTACAGGTGGAGGAACTCACGAAGAAGGTTTTAGACTTGCAGTAGGAAGAGAATTGAATAGTTACTTCAAAGCAAAAACATGGTTGAAAGATAAAGATGATAATTTCAGATCTGAAGATTGTTTAGAAGGTTTAACAGTCGTTTTATCAATTAAACACTCTAATCCACAATATGAAGGACAAGTTAAAGATAAACTTGGTAATGATGAAGTTAGAAAGGTTGTCTCTTCAATTGTTGGTGATTATTTAAAAGAATATTTGCTAGAACATCCAAAAGAAGGTAAAGCTTGGTTTGATAGAGTAGTTATTGCCTATAAAGGTAGAAAAGCTGCTGAAAAAGCAAAAGCTGCAGTAAGTGGAAAACTTTCTGCTGGTTCTGGAATGCCAGATAAATTAACTGATTGTGTTTCTAAAGATCCAAAAGAAAGAGAACTATTTATTGTTGAAGGTAATTCAGCAGGTGGTTCTGCTGTTATGGGAAGAGATGCCAATACCCAAGCTATTCTTCCACTTAGAGGAAAAATATTAAATATTGAAAAAGCCCAAGCTACAAGAATTGAGAAAAATGCAGAAATTAATAATCTTGTTACTGCAATTGGTGGTGGACAAGGTGATGCTTTTGATGTAAGTAAAATCAAATACGATAAAGTCATTATTATGACTGATGCTGATGTTGATGGTTCTCATATTCGTATTTTACTTATGACATTCTTCTATAGGT
>CACYDF010000132.1 GCA_902773085.1 uncultured Erysipelotrichaceae bacterium | reverse complement strand
CAATAAAACAATAAAAATAAAAAATAATTAAAATTAATTATTTTTTCAAAATCGTCCGATTTTTTTTTCAAAATTCAAACCGCTTCAAAGAAACAAGCAATTTTTAAAGCATATTTTTGAATTTCCGAAGAAATTTACAATGCATTGGATACTTTCGCTTCCAAAAATCTCCAAACTTAATAGTATCTCAAAACTTTCTGCTTTAATTTTTATTTTTTCTTCAAAAGAAAATATTATTAATTTAATGCAAAATAATTATATAATAGCAAAAATTTTATATCTAAATTAAATTGCTTTGATATTTTTATATCCGCTTTTGCAGTAGAACTTTGAAATTTGTTTTGCAGATGACTCTAATCAGACTTCGCTGAAAAATAAAATTAATTATTTTTTCAAAATCATCCGATTTTTTTTTCGAAATTCAATATAATAATGTTATAATAAAAATATTAATTTTGCAAAATAAATAATTATTTTTCTAAATTCGTCCGATTTTTTTTGAAAATTCAAAAATATTTAAAAGAACAAAAAAAATCAAAGTATAATTTAATGAGAAAACTCTTACCAATTTTGTTTATAATAATATCCCTAAAGATTTCAGCCCAGTTACAGTGCTCACAATATTCATCTGGTTATTGTGGAATTTTCAACGATGCTTTTACATTGAAATGCCAGAAATTTAGTTCTTGCCAAGAAGTTCAAGTAGATTCAGGATGCAAAATAGAAAATGATAAATGTGTTAAAAATGATAACAAGAACGAAAAAGAAATCTGCAAATTCTATGATGTATATGTATTCAATTCTTATTATTCATCGACAACTCTTAAAATGTGCAAGAAAGTATTAATTGATGATGGATGCACAGTAACTGATAATTATGATTGTATAGCCGCTGATACAAGTTCAAGTTCCAAAGTCAAATGCGAATTCAATGATGATAATAATCATTGCCAAAAATATGATAAGGAATGTACTGATTACACAGATGATAATTGTGGAGGTTTAAAAACAGATATTAAAGAAGGAGTCACCCAACAATGCATTAAACTTCCATACTATTCTCAGTGTTCAGATATAACAATAGACGAATACTGTAAAGTCACTGTAAGTGGAAGCTCACGTGATTGTGAACCAAGATCACCAACAAATTTTGACAGTGACAAGTATAAATGTGAATTAAATATGTATTCAGAAAAGCCAGAATGTAAAAGAAAAGAAAAAGAATGTACTGAATTAGACTTAAGTAAATGTGAACAAATCAGTAATTGCAAGGCCACAAATTATTATGGAAATGAAAAATGTAGATTAGTCACAATAGATTCTCCAATATGTAAAATAGATAGCAACCATGATTGTGTCATTGACCAAGGTAATGCTGATTATCAAAAATGTGCTTATGATGTAGATACAGATGGAAATTATAAATGCAAAGCCTCTACAAAATTATGTAGCGATATATCAGAAGCAGCTTCATGTGAAAATGGAGCAACCACCGACAGCAATAATAAGTGTAAAGTACTAACGATAGGAAGTAGTGATAAATGTGTAGAAGTCAAAATTCATGATTCTTGTAAAATAGAAAATAAACTTTGTGAAATAAAAACAGCAAATACAAATCAAGCTTGTAAATTAGATTATATTACTAATGGACGTTATTGTCGATTATATCAAAAAGATACTGATTGCAATACAGGTACTGATTTTAGTTCATGTACTTATAGTGGAACGAATGAAGCCAAAAAATGTGTTCCATTAAATGAAAATACTGAATGCAGAGTTACAGATAAAGTATGTTCAGACTATACTGATAGTACAAAATGTGATAATGTGAATATAGGAAATAATAAAAAATGTTCATGGGATTCTTCTTCATACTCTTTATACAAATGCAGAGAATATGAAATTGATGATACTTGTACTGTAACTAAAGGTAAATGTGATAAAAAATCAGATAAAGAACTGTCGAATAATAAGAAATGTCTTTTTACTAATAGTACAAAAGTAATATGTAAACAACTCGATGACACATGTACGAATTATTTTGAAGACTGTGGTACTCATGATAGAACTACTGAAAAGATTCAATGTATTTCTTCAGGATCTCGATTAAACTGTAAAGAGGTAAAAGTTCATGATAAATGCAAAGTAGACAGTTATACTAAATGTGTTCCAAAAGATACAATTGAGAATACACAAAATTGTTATTATAATGAAGAAGAGACAGAATGTAATATTGGAGACAAAAAATGTGGAGAATATTATTCCCAAACTTCATGTAATGAAATTAGTAAATGTTCTTATATTAATAGTTATTGTTATGAAACTGAAACAGAAAATGAACAAGTTTGTAAAATAATCAATAATGAATGTAAACCGGCCAGTGATACAAGTATTAATTCCGATAAAGAAAAATGCTTATTCGTATATAATAGTGATAATAAAAAACAAGTTTGCAAAAAAGAAACTAAATCATGCAGTGAACTTTCTACAAAACAAATATGTAATTCGGTATCAACTGATTCATATAAATGTCATTATCTTAGTGGTTCTTGCCGAAATATTACATTGGATGGAAATTGCACAATGAATGATGAAGATAAATGCATTGAAAATGGTTCTGGAAAACTATCATCAACAGATATGTGTGATTTAGTAACTAATTCATACAGTTATTCTGGTAGATGTTATAAAAGAGAAAAAACTTGCTCAGATATAACAGTACTTAATGATTGCAATAGTTATCAACCTGTTAACAGAAAATGTTTTTCTATCAGTTCAAGCTCGAGTGTTTCAAGTTCAAATATATGCAAAGAAATAAAAGTTGATAGTCAATGTTCAATCAATGATGATAATGAATGTACTGGAAAAGGATGCTCTTTCAAGGACGATAATAAAGATCATTGCGCTTATAAAAGTGCCAGTTCTATGCTCAAAATAAGAATGCTTATTCTCGCTTTATTCTTTATGCTTTAAAATTTAAATAAGTTTAATTGAAAAATAATTTTATTAAAGAACTTTGAAATTAAACAATAAGGTTTTAATCATTTTTTTTTAAATTTTTAAATTTCAATTAATTTTTTTTGATTTTTTAATAATTAATTATTTTTCTTTAATTTTTTTTATAATTATTTTTTTTAATTATTTTTAAATTTTAATT